>DBQL01000212.1:0-2955 GCA_002305235.1 Prevotella sp. UBA1395
CGCCGCGCACCCGGTGACAAAAAATCTCACAAGGTGACGCGGCGTCTACAACCTATTGTATCAAACAATGCGTGTTATCTCACGACAACTTTCCTTCCATGACGGATATACAATCCCTTGCCGGGATTGGTGGTCCTGATGCCCGAGGGCGTGTAGTAAGCGTCGTCGGCGCTTTGCCTATGCTGCTCCACCTCACTGATACCGGTGGTCGAATCGGCAAAGATATAGTTCAAAGCCTTGGCACTCATGAACGAAACCACGGTGGCAGGCAACTGCAGGTAAGCCTTGCCGGCACCGATGACGCGGGCAGATGACAGCGGCGCGAACTGATAACCCGTACCGTTGCTCACCAGCACATAGTTGGAATAGCTGCCTTCGGTGGGGTTTACCGTAGCGTCTTGGGTATGTCCCACCATGAAATTCATGTATCCGGCATCGAACGAGGCCACGGGAACGGTGTAGCTTGTGCCCGCCGTTCCGGTGAGAAACAGTCCGGTTCCCGCCGGCACCCAACTCACCTTAGTGAACACAATGGTCAGCGCGCCGTTGATGATACGATAGCCCGAGGCGATGAATGCCTGCAGCCCCTGCACGCCCGAGAAGTCTAACGCGTAACTGCTGCAATACGTACCCACGGGGGCCGACAGCCGGATGACCTGCTCGACAACGGGGTCGGGGATGACAACCGTGTCTTCCACGGTGAGCTGTTCGTAGCCCGTGGTGCCGTTGTAGCTGTAATAGGTGTCGGTCGTCAGACCCATGATGTTGGCAGTCTTCGCACCGCTGCCGTTGTTGAAGATAATGTTGACCGGAGAGGCGGTGAACGATTGGTAGTAGTAAGTCACGCCGTTGACCGTGGTCTGCGCCGTCATCTTCGTGCCGGGCCATGTGCCATTGAGCTGCACGCTGCCTGTTGTCCACGCGTAGAGATAGGGTGCGGCATCGGCTTTCACGTAAACGGTGAGGGTGGTCGATGGGTCAGGGTCGGGGGGAGTGACCGTTCCGCCCGGCTCCACGGTGGTATGGCCCGCCGTAGTGCCGTCGACATAGAGCGAACTGCCATCGATGGCGATGCCCGGCTGGCCCGAACCGGGGTACTGCTGCGTACCGCTGCCTTGGCCGTTGGTAAACATCGCGTAGCCATTGACCATCGTCGCGGGCACCTCCAAGTACCACCAGCCGCTCTTACCGTTAATGTTCAGGGTGGCATCGTAGGTCATTGCCACGCCCGGCCACGCGTTATTGGTTTTGCCGGCATAGAGGTAACAGCTCACGTTGCTCCAGCTGTTGGGATTGTTGTAATATACATAGACCTTGGCGTTAGGGTCTGCCTTGACAAAGGTCACGCTGCCCGTCGCCGTCGTGCCGTTGGCATCGGTGGCGCCCCAGTTGACCACCACCTCACCGCCGAAGGCCGTCTCGGCACCGATGGTGAACGTGGTGGTGCCGGTGAACGACACCTGTTGGCCGCCGTCGACCTGAACCCAGCCCGACGTGGCGGCAGCGAGCGTGGCGGTAAGCGTGAGGCTCTCGGCCTTGAACACGCCGCCGTTTTGGCTCAAAGTCACCGTGGGGGTGGTCACCACGTCATTGTAAAGCACGGCGATGCCCGTACCATTGGTGGTGCCGGTGATGGTCGATGAAGTGATGGTGAAGGTGTTGCCCGACACCCGGTCGGTATAGGTTCCCGGCGTGGCATAGCCTCCGCCGTTGGCGATGCTCACCTGTCCGGCACCCCTGAAGTTCACCACGAGCGCGCCGCCGTCTTTCCGGGTGACCGAGGCCACGCTGCCATTGGCCGTGTAATAGTCGGCCTTGCCGTCCATCGCGTTATGAAATTTGTTCACCTCGGCCACGCTCGCACCGGTGAAATGGGTGCTGCCCATCACGCCGGCCTGCGCCGACGAACCCGACGAAGAGGTGGGACGCGAGAAGTAGAGCGCGGGAATGCGGTTGTGGCTCGCTGCCACGGCATAGGCGCGGTCTACCACTTCCTGACTCGTGCCGGCGCTGACACCATTGCCGTTGCAATACGTATCGTGGCTCTCGCCCCAATAAACGAGCTTGTTGGTGTTATAAGTGAACGAGTAATTTCCGCCACCATAGCTCGTGGCCTGACCATTCTTGGCCGCCCCGAGCACGTTGTTGGTACTGTAAGGACTGTCGGTGATGCTCATGTAGCCCAAGTATTCGGGTAGGAGCGTGGCATCGTTGCCACCCGTATTGTCGAGAATCTCGCCATAGTTGAACATCGTGGGGTCGATGACCGAGGGCCAAAAGTTGTCGCCCTCGGAAGGCAGTCCGATGTGCTTGGCGGCGTCGAAGCGGCAGCCGTCGACCCCGATGGCCTTCAAGGCGGCAATATACTCCTTGAATTTGGATTGTACCCGACTGTCCTCGGTCTTGAGATCCTTCATGCCAATCTCGCCATGCGTGACCTGATAGCGGTCTTGCCAGTTGGAAACCGCACCAAGTGTGTGGTAGAGATCTTTGTTCTTCCAGAAGTCGGCGACCCATTCCAGCTCACCCCCGTCGGTGTGATTGGCCACCACATCGACGATGACTTTGAGTCCGAGCTTATGGGCTTCGGTGCACAATGCGGCCAGTTCGGCCGACGTTCCCAATGTGTTGGGGCCGATTTGAGAGTCGCGAGGGCGGTAGAGCGTGTTCCAAACGGTCGTCCCGGTGTAGTTACTTTGTGCGGGAGAGGTCTGCACTGCCGTGAATCCGGCATTGGCAATCATGACGAGATTGGCCGTAATATCGGTGTATTTCCAGTCGAAACAATGCAATATCACACCTTGTTGGATTGTTTCCGGAAGACCGTAGGCATTGCCTGCATACGATGGTTGCAGGGTCAGCAGGGCCAAGGCGAGCAACAAGGCCTTGCGCCTGAGATGATGAAAAACAGTCTTTATCATTATGATGAAGTAAAAATATATGGTGACGGTTAAT
>DBQL01000212.1:3064-6813 GCA_002305235.1 Prevotella sp. UBA1395
ACTATCCATTGACTTGAATTTCATACTTGGACGAACATACGATTTCTTCATTGCTGTAAACATAACTTTAGGTTTGATGAATTAATAAAATATGGTTTGACGATTATTTGACGATGTACTTCTTGCCGTTCAGGATATACACCCCTTGGGTGGGACGCGATACCCGTACGCCCGAGATCGAGTAATAGATTTCCTCGGAGCTGTCGCTGCTCACCTCACGTATGCCTGTGGCATTGTCTTCGATGAAGTAGACATACTTGGTGTTGGCGGGTATGATGGCCGTGGGAAGCTGCAGGTATGCCTTGCCCGCCGGGATGGTACGGGCGGCGCTGAGCGTGCCAAAGCAATAGCCTCCGTTGTTCACCAGCACGAAATTGGTATTGGTTCCCGAGGTGGGAGCAATGGTTTTGTCGGCCGTGCAGCCCACCATGTAGTTGCGATAGGCGGCGACATTGCAGCCGTAAGGAATCTCGTAGGTGGCTCCTGCCGTTCCCGACAACAGCACACCGGTGCCGGCCGGCACGTCGACCACTTTGGTAAGGAGGAGCTTCAGGGCGTCGCCGGACCGTAAATAGCCCGAGACGATATAGGCATTCAGTCCGTTGACATTGGCAAAATTCATGTCATAAGGGCTGCTCAGCGTACCGAAGGGCGCGGAAAGGGTGAGCGTGAGCGACTCCGGTACGGTGGTGTCGGGCACGGGCAACACGCTATACCCTGTGCCTCCGTCCCAAGAATAGTAGCTGTCGGCGGTGATTCCGGAGATGTCTGCGGTTTGCGACGAGCCGTTATTGAAGATCACGTTCAAGCTCTCCACGTCGGTAAAGGTCTTGGAATAATAGGTATCGGCTCCGATAGTCACGGTCTCCGACATCGCCGTGCCGGGCCAACCGCCATTGAGAACGGTCGTCGTGCCGTTGGAAACTGTCCACGCATAGAGGTTGGGAACGGTAGCAGACTTCACGTAAACGGTAATCGAGGCATTGGGGTCGACCTTCTTATAGGTCTCAGAGCCGGTGTGTTCCACGCCGTCTGTGCCCGTAGCGCCCCAGCTTACCGTCACTGTCTCACCGTAATTCATGTCTGCACCGAGCGTAAACGTGGTCGAACCGGTGATGCTCACACGCTGACCGGCACCGATTTGATACCATCCCGATACCGCCGTGGCATTGAGGGCGGCGGTGACCGAGACCGTGGCGGTCTTGAAAGAACTGCTGCCCGGCGAGAGGGTCACGGCCGCATCCTTCACCGCGTCGTCCTTGGTGACGTACTGTGTGGTGCCGGATTCCTGCTGACCATCATACGATACCAGCGTGGCTTTGCTCGAAGGGCTTTGCCCATAGATAAACTTGCCGTCGTCACCAACCTTTCCCGGGCCGTTGAGTACATAGACCCGGAGGTTGCCCTGACCCGAGAACGCGTCGGTAGCAAGCGTTCCATTGCTCACCGTAACGCTCCTTCCCGTCACCACGTCGGTGTAATTGCCGTTGAGAACGCCCGTGAAGGTGGCCTGTGCGTTGAGCGCAACGAGGGCGTAACTATCCACTCCGTTGGCGGTATAACGACGCTTGAACGCATAACCGCCATTGGACGAGCATCCGTCCCAACTGTACTGGCCCTTGCGAAGAGCGGGCACAGCCTTACGGATGAGGTTGAGACGGCGTATGTGCTGGGCCAAATCCTGATTCAATGTGGCTGCCACATTGCCCGAAGCGGTATAGTCACCGAAGTCGGACGCTGCCACATCGCCGGTGATATAGCCGCCGTAATAGGCCCGGCCGGTCTCGCTCAGCGGACCGTTGGGACCGTTGTCGATGGGTTTTCCGGCCCTGAACTCGATTTCTGAGCCATAGTATATACATGGTATTCCACGGAAAGTGAACATCAGACTGAGGTTTTCGGCCCATTGCGAAGTGCCTCCGCTGAACCGGATATTGTCGCTGGGCTGTGGCCCATAGTCGTGTGAATCGACATAAACCACATTCCATGTGGCATCGTTATAGAGGTTGTCGCCACTCTGCGCGATGTTGACCGCACTGCCGGCACTGGTGAAATTGTAGTGCATGGGGAAGTCGATCACGTTGAATCCCGATGCCTTGCTGTAATCGGGAGCATGGTATTCGTTACCGTTGAGGAAGGCGTTTTGCGAAGAGAAGTCGGCCGTGTTGGCAGCATTGTAGTCGGCATACTCTGCCTCGCAGGCCGCCATGTTGGTATTGGTGAAGTTTGTGCCCTCGGAAACAGGGTACTCTTTGCCCACCCACTCGCTCTCATCCTCGCTCCACGCGTATTTCGACGGACTCATCCAAGTATAGAAAAACGGCGACAGAGCGGCCTGTTCGCGATAGATCACGCCACCATAGCGGGCGCAAACCTCTCCGAACATATAGAAAGGAGCATTGTTCAGCCGTTTGTAAGCATACTGCTCGCCGAGCTTTTGGAACGCGGGGATGAACGCACGGTTGAATGTCAGTCGGGCGATATGGCCCGACGTGTCGATGCGAAAGCCGTCGACACCCATCTTGATGAACTCTCCATAGCATTTCACCAAATAGTTATACACGATGGGATTCTCCGTATTCAGGTCGACACAATCGCCCGCGATCTGTGCCCACCAACGGGTATCGTTGTCCCAGTTGAAGTTGCCGAAATGGTGCCAATAATTGTTTTTGTCGTGGTTCACGCCGTCGGTGTTCTTCATCATAGCCAACCTGCGGGCATATTGGTTGCCGGGAGTGAGGGTGGCATAGTCTGACCCGAGGAGGCTTGTGTTAGGTGTCATGCAGCTCTCCAACCCTGCTTGGTTCAAGATATTGGTGTTTCGGGTAAACTCCGGGCACAGCGTCGCCTCGCCAAAGTTGCCGGTATGATTGAGCACAATGTCTAAGATGATCTTGATGCCCTTCTCATGCGCCTTGTCGATGAGCGTTTGAAAGTCGACGTCTTGGCTCTCATAGCGACTGTCTACCTTGGTAAAGTCCATCGCATGATAGCCGTGATAGTCGTATCCCGAGGCGTTTTGCACCACCGGTGTGATCCAGATGGCAGTGAAACCCAATGCCTTGATATAGTCGAGACGGTCGATCACTCCCTTGAAATCACCCCTCCAGCACGGGTCTCCCGTAGAGATTTGTGCGGTTTGGTTGTCCCAACACAACACGTTGTTGCCCGGGTCACCGTCATAGAAACGTGTGGTCATCATGAAATAGATAGTCTCGTCGCGGAAGTCGGTACGTCCTCCGCTGAAATTATCCGTATAGTTGTTTGTGCCATACGAGGATACTCCACTCGACAAGAGTACAAATAACCATAAAAATACTTTTCTCATAAAATTAGGTTTTTAGTATAATTTTGTAATCAATGCGTCATCCTGTCCATAAGATTCTGCATTTTTATACTACATTTACGATACCACACTTAGGTGCATTTAGGTTTTACGACTGCAAAAATAGGCTGTCAAAAGAGATAAAAATAAAAAAAACATCAGAAAATGAGGTTTTTATCGGACAAACGATTGCACATTCTCCGGTCGCGAACTCTGATTGATGTTCGTAATATGGAATAAAAATATGTATAAAAACAATTGTCTATCCCATACGCCTCATTGCCTTCAGCCAATGGTCGCAAGACGTCTGCGACCTCTCACAGCCATGCCATCATTTCACCACAACAGCCGTACGGAAAAGAAAAACCATCGAGCCGGAAAAGACAAAAAACTGGAAAAGAAAGAAAAAGGGTAACCGGAGAAA
>DBQL01000212.1:6879-8649 GCA_002305235.1 Prevotella sp. UBA1395
ACCCTCTTGACAACATGCAGAGAGCCGGCCGATGCAGGCATGCCGACCGCCCGAAACGGGAATGAACCAAACTGTCGGCAATCTTTGGTCCGGTCATCGATCACCTTTCTCCTGCGCCATTGTTGCTACCCATAATATAGTAAGGTGGCAATCTGACGATTGGAGATAAGCCTCCGATTCCGATCCCATTCACGCAGACCGTCACAGGTGCACCCGTCTCTGCCCCATCAGGTCGCGCCGGCTATTAAATCTTCTCGCCGTAGCAGAGGTCTCCGGCATCTCCGAAGCCCGGCACGATATACTTATGCTCGTTCATGCCGGGGTCTATGGCGGCGCACCAAATCGTGGTCTTGTCTTCAGGGAAGGTCTTTTTGATGTGGTCTATGCCTTCCGGACTGGCAATGACACAGGCCACATGGATGCGCTTGGGCGTTCCCTTGGTGAGAAAAGCCTTGTATCCCAGTTCCATGCTGCCGCCCGTGGCCAGCATCGGGTCCACGATGAGAAGGTTCTTGTTCTCGATACTCGGCGTGGCAAGATATTCCACGTGAATGCCCACCTGATGATGCTCGTCGTCGATATACTCCCGATAAGCACTCACGAAGGCGTTGCCGGCATGGTCGAAGACGTTGAGGAACCCGTTATGGAACGGCAATCCCGCCCTGAAGATGGTGGCAATGACAATCTTGTCGGTAGGAACGTTGACCGTAGCAACACCGAGCGGCGTAACCACATCCTTAGGCTCGTAATTGAAAGTCTTGGAGATCTCGAAAGCCTCAAACTCGCCTATCCGCATGATGTTGTTGCGAAACAGCAACCGATTCTTCTGATACTCCTTGTCACGCATCTCTGCCATGTACTGGTTGATGATGGAATTTTGCTCGCTGAAATTTATAATTTCCATAGTTATAATATCAAACTGTATTTTTCATCGTGCAAAAGTAGGAAAAAGTTCTAATTTTTGCAAAGTCTAATTTACAAATGTATCACGGACGAATGAGATTTTAATTTCTTTAACCTAAAAAGGAATAGGGTATGGTAAAATTAGCTTTCAAACTTTGTTCACATAGACACTTTTTGCTAACTTTGTGGCGATTAAGTAAGGATATATATCACTTTCACAACTTAAATACATTTTACAAAATGGCAAAGTTTGACAAATCAGTACTCGAAAAGTACGGTATTACAGGTACGACAGAAGTAGTTTACAACCCTTCTTACGAGGTATTGTTCGAAGAAGAGACCAAAGCCGGCCTCGAGGGCTTCGAGAAAGGTCAGGTAACAGAGCTTGGTGCAGTAAACGTTATGACCGGTATCTACACCGGCCGTTCTCCCAAGGACAAGTTTATCGTTGACGATGAGAACTCTCACGACACCGTATGGTGGACTTCAGACGAATATAAGAACGACAACAAGAAGGCTTCCAAGGAGGCTTGGGCTGTTGTGAACGCACTGGCCAAGAAAGAGCTTTCCAACAAGCGCCTGTTCGTTGTTGACGGCTTCTGCGGTGCCAACAAGGACACCCGCATGAAGATTCGTTTCATCGTGGAGGTAGCATGGCAGGCCCACTTTGTAACAAACATGTTTATCAAGCCCGTAAGCCAAGAGGAACTCGATCAGGAGCCCGACTTCATCGTGTACAACGCCGCCAAGGCCAAGGTTGAGAACTATGCCGAATTAGGCTTGAACTCTGAGACCGCCGTTGTCTTCAACGTGACCACCAAGGAGCAGGTTATCCTGAACACATGGTATGGTGGCGAGATGAAGAAG
>DBQL01000212.1:8668-8820 GCA_002305235.1 Prevotella sp. UBA1395
GCTAACACCGACCTCAACGGTGAGAACACCGCCATCTTCTTTGGTCTCTCCGGTACCGGCAAGACCACACTGTCTACCGACCCCAAGCGTCTGCTCATTGGTGACGACGAGCACGGCTGGGACGACAACGGCGTGTTCAACTTTGAGGGTGG
>DBQL01000212.1:8864-9258 GCA_002305235.1 Prevotella sp. UBA1395
TGGAGAACGTAACGGTTGATGCCAACGGCAAGATCGACTTCACCGACGGCAGCACAACGGAGAATACCCGCGTGTCTTACCCCATCGACCACATCACCAACATCGTGAAGCCCATCTCCGCAGGTCCCGCTGCCAAGCAGGTTATCTTCCTGTCGGCCGACGCTTTCGGTGTGTTGCCTCCCGTATCTATCCTCAACCCCGAGCAGACGAAGTACTACTTCCTCTCCGGTTTCACCGCTAAGTTGGCCGGTACAGAGCGTGGTATCACCGAGCCTACTCCCACATTCTCTGCCTGCTTCGGCCAGGCCTTCCTCGAGTTGCATCCTACCAAGTATGCCGAGGAGCTTGTTAAGAAGATGGAAAAGAACGGTGCCAAGGCTTATCTGGTCAATAC
>DBQL01000212.1:9365-10148 GCA_002305235.1 Prevotella sp. UBA1395
AAAGACCTCGCTGCCCGCTTCATCAAGAACTTCAAGAAGTACGAGGGCAACGAAGCCGGCAAGGCTCTCGTGGCTGCCGGTCCTCAGCTGTAAATCTCGCGGCCCTGAGGGCAGGCGCGGCACAGCGTGCCAAATGGCTGCCCCGCAGAGCCTCACAGCATAAGACGACGGCCTGATCCCGCATGGGGTCAGGCCGTTTTTTGTGTCTTCGCCACCAACCGCCCGCGCCGACGACCCGGCAGGCGATGCCCCGACGGCCGGATACACCCCCAAAACACGGCTACACCGTGACGCCCACACCGGCACCGACCCTCTGTTTACATCTCTAAAAAAGCACTGCACAAGGGTCAAACATACACGGCAACGAAGACTATCGCATTTTTCAACGCAACCAAATGATTTACAGCACTTTATCAAACAGAGAAACACCTCTTTCGGCAGAATATCTGCCCGACCGGCCTTTGACATAAATCAAAAAGAATTCATATTTTAGTGAAATGGTGCAAAAATATTTGGTGTGTACCCACACAATGCGTATCTTTGCATCGTCTTCGTGAGAAGACTCACATAAAGTTTCATTAGGTTAGTAGTTTGATAGATTTTTTAAGGTAAAGATTAGGATTATGTTATTAGATTTTGAATCAGTCGCGATGTCGGTATAAAGTCATGTTGATGACTATTCTTAGTATTATTGCTTTGGTAATACCGACATCCGTTAACATTATTCTTACAAAAAGGCAGTGCGAGTGATCGTATTGCCTTTTTTGTTTTCCATGCCCCGCC
>DBQL01000199.1:0-809 GCA_002305235.1 Prevotella sp. UBA1395
TTTTTTTCAATGTTAAAATATGATGATATGTGAACAAAATCAAATTTTTATAACTAAATTTACACACGTTAAATCAACCCAAACCGTAACAAACATGAAAATCAAGTATCTCTCAGTTGGCGTGTGTCTCATGGCATGCACGCTGGTAGCCAGTTCTTGTGTAGGCTCTTTTGCGATGTTTAACAAGTTGGCTTCATGGAACAAGAAAGCGACAAACAACAAGTTTCTCAACGAAATCATATTCCTTGTCATCTCTCCTGCCTATGCTTTTTGTGCCACGGTAGATGTTTTGGTGCTGAACAGCATTGAGTTTTGGACGGGCGACAACCCCATGGCCATGAAGGTGGGAACCACCAAGCAGGTGATGGGACAAGATGGCAAGTATTACGCCGTGACCGCCAAGCCCGACGGTTATGACATCAAACTGCCCACCGGCGAGATGATTTCGTTTGTCTATGACAAGAAGACCGACTCGTGGTCGCAGATCCAGCAGGGCAAGAAGACGGAGATATTCCGTTTCAACGCCGATGGCACCATTCAGGCCAGTCTGCCCAATGGGAAGAAGATGAATGTGAACCCCGATGAGAACGGCGTCTACGAGGTGCACATGGCCGTGAATGACGGCATGTTCTTCGCACAGAGGTAATACCGGTGAATGTCGCTCCCGCAACCGGCGGGAGCCTTCATCTGCTTGTCAATATAAATGACTGTTCACGGCATGGCGGCCTCATGTCTGCAGAGTGTCGTGTATAGTTCACGCGAATGTCCCCGAAATGAGGACAACATGAACACTAAACTTACAGACAATA
>DBQL01000199.1:828-1667 GCA_002305235.1 Prevotella sp. UBA1395
GGTGGCTTTGACAGCAATTATCATTATGCCGTAGGCGAAACCGGTAATGTGGCTCAGGAAATCAAAGACATTGACGGTTGGACCAAAGACTTCACCGTAGACTACACCATCACCGGGGTTTACCAGTTGGGTACGGCCAAAACGTTCAACAATGTTGCCGTTCCCGCTTGGGGGTACGACGGCACGGGCAATGGCGGTGTGCTTGCCCTGAGCACGGGATGGACACAATCGTTGAAGTTTTATCAGGAGGTGACGCTTCCTGCCGGTACCTACACCATCGCGTCGGCCTTCTATAACAGCAGCGACAAGACCCTCGGGGCCTCTCTCGTGGGATGGATACCCTCCACGGGCACAGCAGCCATGTCGGCCCTTGGCTCGTTCCCCTCGCTGGTATGGACCCCCGACAGCATCACTTTCACCCTCACCACAGCGACCAAGGGACGCATTCAAATCGGTTTTATGGCCACTCAAAGCTCAGGCAGCTCCAATTTTGCCAAGGTGGCACTCGACTATATCAAACTGCTCAGGACTACACCTGTGGGCAAGGTTGACGTCGACTTGAAGAAGGTGGACCTGCTTGCCGATATCCAAGTCGCCAACGCACGTGTGGCCGGGGTGACCGGAGAGGCGGCCGACAGTTTCAAGGCGGTCATCGCAGAGGCGCAAGGTGTGTATGACAACGGTGAGGCGACGCTCGCCGATGTGGCTGCCGTGCGCCAAAAACTGTCTGCCGCCCTCGATACCTTCGAATGGGCTAACCCCACCGGCGAAAAGCCCGTAGTGACAACCAACAAGCGCTTTGCACGCGGCGGCACGATGGCATTCGGCCGTCTCACCGT
>DBQL01000199.1:1699-13706 GCA_002305235.1 Prevotella sp. UBA1395
CCGGCCACCAAATACTATATGCGGGCATACGCCATCACCAAGGGCAAGCAGGTGGGCTATGGCGAGGTCATCAAGTTTTATACCATTCCACGCGGGCAACTGGGCTACTCGATGCGCTCTGATGGCGATGCCGATGCACGGGCACGCATCAATTCTGCCATGAGTGCCGCAGTGGGCTGGTGGAACAACCTCACCTCCATCCAAGGGGTTAACTTCAACGTGGGGCACAACCCGGGCACGCCGACAGCCGATTGCTCCTATGGTGGGTATATCCGGGTGGGATCCAACACGTCTTATCAGCGCACGGGAACTATGTTACACGAGATGGCTCACGGCGTGGGCGTAGGCACACACCGTGTTTATTGGGAAAGCGAGATGCGCTCCAATGGTGACCGAGGATTGTGGCTGGGCGACCGTGTCACCGATGTGGTGCGGTTTTGGGATAACAGTGAGACCGCGACAATCACGGGCGACGCCATGCACTTTTGGCCTTACGGCATCAATGGTGCGCAGGAAGACAATGGCACCGACGCGCTCTATATCGCACAATCACTGCTGATTCAGGGCTTCGGCGAGGACGGATTGCCCCCCTCGGGAGGCTTCGGTTTGCCGGCATACAGCTTTGATCAGGAAGACACCATCAAATACTACCTGAAGAATGAGTCGGAAAACTATGGCCTGGCCACATCGTATATGGTAGAGAATGCTTCCGGCAGTGTGGTGCTCAAAGACATGACCAACGCCGATGCACTGGCCAATGACAGTGCGGCATGGAACGTGACGTTTAACCCCAACCTCGGTTTCTATGCGTTCCGCAACGTGGCAACAGGTCATTATCTCACCTATGTGGCGGCCAACGGAAGCATCAGGGCTACGGCGGTGAGCGCACCCGGTGCCAACAATCTGTTTCATCTCATGCGGAGCAGGGTCGATGCCATCGAAGGCTCAAGCCTCCGAGGCTATTGGATCATCAGGAACAACAATGTGGAATTTCCTAATGCGATGACGGCCAAGAGTGCCACCACGGTGGGAACGGCAACATATAACCTCAGTAACAGCGCGAAAGACGAGCGGTGGCTGATACTCAATGCCAACGACATGGAGGCCTTTGAGCAGGTTGCCCTCAAGACCAATATGCAAGCACTGAACAGTTATCTCGCGCAGGTCAAGAAGCTGCGAGAAACCCCGCACAGTGAAGACGTGGCCGGTGCAGACCAAACTTTGTCTGATGTGATAGCATCTATCGAGACACAGAGTGCCGTGGCGACATCGTCCAATCAGGTTACCGCGCTCTTGAACGAGGCTCGGGCGGCCGGCCTTGAGTTCTTGTCTAATGTCACTCCGCTGAGCACGGCCGTGCCGTTTGACCTGACCTTTATGGTCAACAACCCCGGAATGGACAACACGACGGGATGGAGCGGGTCGCCCGCATTGAACTACTCTGCGGCAGAGTTCTATCAGACCGCTTTCGATTTCAATCAGACCATCAGCAACCTGCCTGCCGGAACCTATCAGCTCAAGGCACAGGCTTTCCAGCGTCCGGGCTCGGCGGCACAGACCTATACCGACTATTTGGCCGGCACCAACAAGGTGAATACTTTCCTGTACATCGGGTCAAAGGCCGTAGCGGTGAAGAATGCCGTGGCCGACGCACAGCAAGTCATGGTGGGTGTGGGCAACGAGTCGACGCTGGCCTCTACCCCGTCGACCTATATTCCCAACGACATGCAGTCGGCTGCCGCCTATTTTGCCAAGGGATTGTATGACAATGAGGTGTTCACCGACCTTGCCACAGACGGCGGAAGCCTGAAGGTCGGAATCCGCAGCGCGTCGAGCGAAAGTATGTATTGGAGCATTTTCGACAACTTCCGCTTGTATTATTATGGCAGTATGGGTGCGGCTGTTGTTGCCAATGTCAGGGATATAGCGCCGGTTGATAGCCGCACGTCGATGGATGTATATAGCTTGGATGGCCGATTGGTGCGCAAGCAGGCTACCGATCTCAATGGGTTGCCACACGGTATCTATGTTGTCAACGGTAAGAAGATCGTGAAATGAGCGTTTGTCGACAATGACACGATTATCACAATACTAACAATTCCAACTGACTCGACAGCTGATTCTTCGGCTGTCGAGTTTTTTTTTGATAAGCCGGATGATCTTTGCAGGCTACTCTTCAGAATAGAGCAAACAGGACGTAACGGTTTTTTACGTAGACGGTATCCCGGCCTGTTGTCTCGGTAACCTGTTGCATAACCTCAGTTTATTTAGGGGGCAGGCGGGTATGTGAGGCATTCTTGAGTCATCTTGAAAGGAGTAATGTATAAAAAAGGTAAAATAAACGAGATAAGTAATGACTATTGTCGGGTGTGTCGAACAAAAGCAGTAATTTTACCTCTCTTAATCCATAGAACACTGTCAAAGGGTGTTCTGATACGAGATCATGAAGTTATGCGATACGATACATATATTTTCGACCTTGACGGTACGTTGCTCAACTCGATAGACGACTTGGCCATCAGTTGTAATTATGCTTTGAATGCTTTTGGGATGCCCCAATATTCAGTAGACGAAATTAAGTCTTTTGTAGGAAACGGAGTTCACAAATTGCTCGAGCGTTCGGTACCTAACGGCATAGAAAACAGTAAGTTTAATGATGTGTTGAATTTGTTTCAGAAACATTATCTCATTCACAACACCGACCACACGTGCCCATATACGGGCATCATGGACATGTTGTCACAACTGAAACAGCATGGCAAACAGGTGGCAGTAGTAAGCAATAAGTTTTGCAAGGCAACGCAGGAACTGGTGGAACATTATTTCGGTAATGCCGTTGATATTGCGATCGGCGAGTCGGATACCATTCGCAAGAAACCTGCTCCCGACATGGTGTTGGCAGCCATGAGACAGTTGCGTGCCACCCCCGAGACCGCGGTCTACATTGGTGACAGCGATGTGGACATCCAAACAGCGTCCAACAGCGGTCTGCCATGTATCAGTGTGTTATGGGGTTTCCGCTCACGCCCGTTCCTTATCGAGCATGGTGCCAAGACATTGGTCAGCCGCCCTGCCGACATCTTTTATATATAATAAGATGTATGCTACCCTGCTCAGGCAAAGATCATATCGGTGATGAGGCGTATTTCCACATCATTGATGGAATGTCGCTGAAGCTGGTTAATATCTTTTTGTAACTGAATCAGCACATCTTCATACCCATAGGCCCGACCGGGATTGTCTATAAACGACTTCTTCATCAGCGAAACGGCTGTGGAGATGTTGCCCGAGAACCAGTTGCAATAGCCTGCGTTGAGGTAGTCGGAAGCATTGACGGAGTCGGATGAGAGAATGATTTGGTAGAGATTCTCCGCTTGTTCGTTGCGTCCTACATGGAGCAGTCCCCATGCCAACGCCCGTTTGATGTTGAGATCGTCAGGATTTTCATACTCCAAGCGATAGAGAATCTTCACGCCCTCTTCTGCTTTCCGGTCCTGAATCAGCGAAATGGCGTAATATTGCGCTATATTCTGGTTCTCCGGATGATGCTCGTAAAGCGTCTCGTAAGCATCGGCAGCCTCGCTGTAATCTTCCGCGAGCAAACTGGCTTGTGCATATCCGGCCAATATTTTGTCATCGAGTGGCAGCATCTGGCAGAGCGTTTGATAAACCATTTGCGCCTGATGGTACTTGTGCTCGTGCATAAATATTTTCGCCTCCATTTTCAGATCTGTGGCATTATCCGGATCTTTATATTCGTAATAAAGCTCCGACAGCTTGGGATACATCTTCTGCTTGAGCAGGAATTGTTGCACCTTGCGTGCCTCCACATTCATTTTAGAGATAAAGACACCATGCGACAACAGCATGAAATGCTCATCATCGAAAGGATTATGGAAGATATGACGCGAGTCGCTAAGGGTGAAAAAACGATACAGATCTTGCAGATACATCCGACGATTGTATAACGGAGTGTGTACGTCGATGCCCTGATCGCCATAGATACCCGGTGCTGCCTCGCCCGAGTTGAGCATCTCCTTGATGTTGGCCGGTAGGTTATGGTATACCGCCGACGTACCCAGCACAAAGCTATATTTGTCAGAATCGCAGAATGATGAGCTTTTCAGGATGGCCTTGGTCATCCCCGAATGAAGAAAATCGGCAGACAAATGTTGCAATTGCGGATGGTTGACCGAGAACGGCATGAACCAGTTGCACAGCGTATAAAAGAATGAAAAGCGTTTCATCTGCGAGAAACCGCTGAAGTAGATGTCTACTCCTTGGTCGCGCATATCCATCATTTTACGCATCGTATTCTCCAGTTCCTCCATCTTTTTCTCGTCGGCCTCGGGATGAAGGATCTCTTCCAAGGGGTCAACCTCTTTGGGTTTGATGCCCGAGCCGGTAATCTCGAAGTTTTGGTTTTTAAGCAATGTAGGCATGATGTCTTGCTGCAGCTTGTCGTTATCGCGTTTGGCATTGCGGCAATACACCACTTGCATTTGCAGTTCCTGAATCTCCTTTCTCACCCGTTCGTCGTCTAAGAGGGATGACAGGCGGCTGCCCACTCCGTCGAAGAGGTCCACCATCTTGTCATCAATGGCAAAAGTCCACCCCACAAGAGCACGCTGCCTGACCTGAACATCTTGCGATTGCTCGTATATTTGGATAAGAGCCATCAGGCGTTCGGGATCTCGATTGAACATGTCGGCAAGCATTATGCCCGACACCAAGAGCTGGGCATCGCCGGAATCGATAGTTGGCGAGACGATGATCTTTGCCATATTTTTGGCAAAATCGTGATTCCATTGCGACGAAAACAGTATGGCGGCAAAGAGTTGTTGCATGTATTGATGATGGCCTGCGTATAGGGTCTTCACCTTTTCCTGTTTCACATCGTCGGCCTCCAAAGAGCAAAGGGCTATCTCCGACACAAAGCTCTCAAGGTTATGGCGTATGGATTCTATGTCAAAAGAGATGGAATTGGCAAGGTTCAGGTGAGAGATGACAGCTGAATCATATACTTTGCGATATGCCAGTTGAATGTCTCTCAGCAGTCTGTACAACTTGCAGACCAACCCCTCATACAGTTCTTCACGCTTGTTATCTTGATAACCTTTCTGAAAGAAATCGGTCATCAAGCGGAAATCGTTCATGATCTCTTCAAGCCTGCTGCCCAATGCATCTTGTTTGAAGTCGGAAAGCATAGCCTTTGTCTCTTTCAACGATGTACCGATATAGCGGTAATCGCAGAGCCGGTCACAGATATTGTCGATTTGTTTGAGTATGGTCTTCCAATCTTTCGATTTCTGAATGTCATCCATAAATGTTGCTCTTTAATATGATTAAGCCATGTTATTTCCAGTATTTGCGTGCGCGTTCCACGTCGGCCGCATGGGGCGGGGCAGCATGCGAGTAGTTCAGCTTGGGCAAAGCATGTATGGTCTTGTCATCCACATTCATGTATTTCTTGACCACATAGGCATAATGCTTCACACCCCGCCGGTTGATGGAGTCGCAAACCTGATTATAAACTTTCAGGAAAAGGTCCACCTGCGTCTGTCGCGACTTGTCTTTCAGCGCCTTTTGCCTGAATGCAATCACCCCGAGACGGTAGTCCTTATGGCGTGAGTCCGCAAGCACCGGGTTGTTGTTAAGCCTCGCGGCAGTGGCGTATGGTTCGGGAATGACGATGGCATCTATTTCATTGTTGAGCAACATCTTCAACCTGAGCTTGACATCATTGATTTGTATGCGATAGACATCATTCTTGGGGCGTGCGCTGTCCACGGCAAGATTTGCCAAATAATCGGTGGCAGAGAATCTCGTTATGGCAATCATTTTATCGGACAGCTGCTTGACCTCCTTCACTCGGGCAAGTCTGTTGGAAACGATTTGCCAATATACATTGGTCGATGCCACATATTTCAAGGGCGTACCACGCTTTTGCAGTCTCTCGGCCCTGATGAGGTCGGTCACAAATCCTTCCACATGACCGCCCTCAATGAGCGTGTCACCGTCGATCTGCGAGTTTCGGGCGCGCAGGTGAACATCCACGCCGGCCTTTTGGAAAAGGCTGTCTTCCACGGCGATAAAGATAGGCAGACAGTCCATCGTGGGTGTGGTGGCTATCTTGAGCGATGCCGAGTCTTCTCTCTCTTGCCGCAGGTGGTCACGGTAAGAACGCTTGACTTTCTCCTCATAAGAGTCTCCGCAGGAGCATATTGTCATCGCTACGGCAAGCAATATGATGTGTTCGAATAGTTTTTTCATTTGTGTGCAAAGTTAATAATTTATTTTGCAATTATGGGAAAAAAGCACTACTTTTGCACGAGTATAATCCAGTAAAAAAGGCACTCGATATGGCTAAAGACAAAACGATGTATGTTTGTGGCAATTGTGGCTACGAATCGGCCAAATGGTTAGGCAAATGTCCCTCGTGCGGAGAATGGTCATCGTTTAAGGAAATCAAGGTTGCCGGCACCTCAGGAACCAACGCAGCCAAGACAGCGGCAATGTCTATCCGACAAAAAGACGGGCATCCCGCTTTACATATCGGTACCTCTACCCGTCCCATGATGTTGCATGAGATCTCTGCCAAAGATGATCCCCGCATAGATACACATGACGCAGAGCTGAACCGCGTGCTGGGAGGAGGGCTTGTTCCGGGCAGCATCACGCTTTTGGGAGGTGAGCCGGGCATTGGTAAATCGACGCTGACGCTTCAGACGCTCTTGTCCATGCCCGAGAAACGAATACTCTATGTCAGTGGCGAAGAGAGCGCACATCAGATCAAGATGAGAGCCGAGCGTCTCAATCCTGCACACCCTGAATCCATTTTCATACTTTGTGAAACCTCTCTTGAGCATGTTTTCGAGCATGTTCAGGAGATTCATCCCGAACTGGTCGTTATCGATTCCATACAGACAATGTCTACCGAGACGGTGGATTCCTCGCCGGGAAGCATCACGCAGGTGCGTGAATGTGCCTCTGCCCTACTCCGCTTCGCCAAGACCAGCGGTGTTCCTGTGATCCTCATCGGGCACATCAACAAGGAGGGAACGCTTGCCGGCCCGAAGATCTTGGAACATATTGTCGATACCGTGATACAGTTTGAGGGCGACCAACACTATATGTATCGCATACTCAGAAGCATGAAAAACCGATTCGGAAGCACTTCGGAGCTGGGCATTTATGAAATGCGGCAAGACGGGTTGCGACAAGTTTCCAATCCCTCCGAACTACTGCTCACCGAGGATCACGACGGACTTTCGGGAATAGCCATCAGTTCTGCCATAGAGGGTGTGCGCCCGTTCCTTGTCGAAACCCAAGCCCTTGTCTCCTCGGCAGCCTACGGTACGCCCCAAAGGTCGGCCACAGGCTTCGACCAGCGCAGGCTCAACATGCTTTTGGCCGTATTGGAAAAGCGTGTCGGCTTTAAGCTCATGCAGAAAGACGTGTTCCTGAACATTGCCGGCGGACTGCGTGTTACCGATATGGCAATGGACCTCAGCGTCATCGCTGCCGTACTGTCGAGCAACGTAGACACACCGATTGAGTCGGGATGGTGCATGTGCGGCGAGGTGGGTCTGAGTGGTGAGGTGCGCCCGGTGAGCCGTGTTGAGCAGCGTATCGCCGAGGCAGAGAAGTTGGGATTCAGCCATATCATCCTGCCCTCGCATAATCTCAAGAGCATCAACACACACAAATACAAGATAGAACTTCATCCGGTGAAAAAGGTAGAAGAGGCCTTGAGGGCCTTGTTCGGATGATTTGTCATACCGTAATATGTTATGAAAGATTCTATAATCATCGTCAGTGGAGGCATGGACTCCATCACCATGCTTTACGAATATCAAGACCGCATAGCCTTAGGCGTATCGTTCGACTATGGCAGCAACCACAATTCCCGTGAGATTCCGTTTGCGCAATTGCACTGCAAACGATTGAATATCCCACACATCACTATTCCGTTAGACTTCATGCCACGTTATTTCAAGTCGAGTTTGCTTGAGGGAGCCGATGCCATTCCCGAAGGAAATTACGACGATTCGAACATGCAATCCACCGTGGTGCCGTTTCGTAACGGCATCATGCTGAGCATCGCGGCGGGTATTGCCGAGAGCCACGGGCTGCAGTTTATCATGATGGCCAACCACTCCGGCGACCATACCATCTACCCGGATTGCCGTCCCGGGTTTGTGAAAGCCATGTCTGAGGCCACCCGCACCGGCACATACCCGGGCATCGAGATACTCGCTCCCTATACCGGGATCACCAAAAGCGACATTGCCCGGCACGGCAAGGCACTCGGGATAGACTATACCGAGACATGGAGCTGCTACAAGGGCGGTGAGAAACATTGCGGCAAATGCGGCACTTGCCGTGAGCGTCGGCAAGCGTTGGAAGAGGCCGGGCTGCCGGATATGACCGAGTATGCAGATTGATTTTTGCCATATCGATATGACAAACCATCAGCAATCGCGTGAAAAAACTAAAAAACTATCATATCGCCCGTTTGTTCTCCAATAAAATTCGTAACTTTGCATAGCAACACAGATTGATTTTTAACATTAAAATAAGCAAGAAAATGACAATCGAAGAATTCAACTTTGCCGGTAAGAAGGCAATTGTTCGTGTAGATTTCAATGTGCCATTGGATGAGAATGGCAAGGTGACCGACGAAACTCGCATCCGTGGTGCCCTTCCCACTTTGAAGAAGATTTTGGCCGATGGCGGTTCAGTCATCATGATGAGCCACATGGGTAAGCCCAAAGGCAAGGTGAACGAGAAGCTGAGCTTGGGCCAGATTGTCGGCAATGTATCCAATCTTCTCGGTGTCGATGTGAAGTTTGCCAAAGACTGTGGCAATGCCGACGCAGAGGCCGCAGCATTGCAGCCCGGCGAGGCCCTGCTGTTGGAGAACCTCCGTTTCTATCCTGAGGAGGAAGGAAAGCCCGTAGGCGTGGAAAAAGGCACACCCGAATTCGACGAGGCTAAGAAGGCCATGAAGGAGTCGCAGGTAAACTTTGCCAAGAAGTTGGCTTCTTATGCCGATGTCTATGTGAACGACGCGTTTGGCACCGCTCACCGCAGACATGCCTCAACAGCGGTTATCGCCGACTACTTCGATGCCGATTCCAAGATGCTGGGCTTCCTCATGGAGAAAGAGGTTACAGCCATCGACAGCGTGTTGAAGAACGCGCAGCATCCCTTCACCGCCATCATCGGTGGCTCAAAGGTAAGCTCTAAGCTCGGCGTTATTCAGAATTTGCTCGACAAGGTAGACAACCTGATCATCGGTGGCGGTATGGGTTATACCTTCATCAAGGCTCAGGGCGGCAAGATTGGTAACTCTCTGCACGAGGACGACCTGATGCCCGAGGCTCTCAATGTGATCGCTGCAGCCAAGGAGAAAGGTGTCAACCTGTCTCTGTCGGTAGCCACTCTCTGTGGCAAGGAGTTCTCCAACGACACCGAGCGCAAGGTATTCCCCATCAATGATATCCCCGATGAGTGGGAAGGCATGGACGCCAGCGAGGCAAGTTTGGCCGAGTGGAAGAAGATTATCCTCTCTTCCAAGACCATCCTTTGGAACGGTCCGGTGGGTGTTTTCGAGTTTGAGAACTTCGCTCACGGCACCGGCGAGATTGCCAAATATGTGGCTGAGGCTACCCAGATCAACGGTGCTTTCTCGCTTGTAGGCGGTGGTGACTCCGTGGCCGCTGTCAATAAGTTTGGCTTGGCCGACAAGGTTTCATACGTTTCCACAGGTGGTGGTGCCATGCTCGAGGCCATCGAGGGCAAGGTTCTCCCCGGTGTGGCAGCCATCAAGGGCTGATCTCCTACCCGATTCATCGGCACATTCACCATTGGTGAGGTGCCAATAGCATAGTGGCGTCTTTCCCATTGCGGGAAAGGCGCTTTTGCTTTAACCGGTGTTTCGCCTGATGTCGTCGTCGACCAACGTTGGTGCCTAAGGTCGGCCACACGAAACTGACACCCCGGCAGCACGCCGAACCGTGTGACCATAAATCATATATATTTTTTGACAAATGCCTCTGCATAATTCGCGCGAAATTGACTGACGGCACAATTGTTCGCAAATGCGCCCAAAATGACGTGTTTTTTTAATCTTTTGATAATCAGTGTTTTGCGAAAAATAACAATGGTTTTTGCCGCCCTGATGCCCTTATTTTTACGCGAAAACCATCTTTTCGCATGCCCAAAAGACCCTTTTCATGACNNGTGGCGGGATGAGAAAGAAGAGAAAAACCATCGAAAAGCACGGGATGGCTTTTGTAGAATGAGAATTTTGAAATGTTAAAATCCTTGCTTTAATTTTGACAAAACAGACTCCTGTGTTCCTGCCCGATAGCGGTTGCGACCGGTCTGCCGCATGTTTGAGGCGGACCGGTCACAACAGTTCTTACAGTCTGCCCTGTTCTCCGAGATAGCTGTCCTTGAAGCCAAGGAAATACAACACGCCGTCGAGTCCGAGCGTATTGATGCTTTGCCGGGCATTGGCCACGACGCGTGGCTTGGCATGAAACGCGATGCCCAATCCGGCTTCGCTGATCATTGGCAGGTCGTTGGCACCGTCGCCTACGGCGATGGTCTGTGCCAAGTTCACCTTTTCCACCTGCGCGATGAGTCGCAGCAGTTCGGCCTTGCGCTTGCCATCGACCACCTCGCCCACATAACGGCCTGTCAGTTTGCCGTTGTCGTCGATTTCCAGCTCGTTGGCATAGACGTAGTCGATGCCGTATAGCCGCTGGAGATATTCGCCAAAATAGGTGAATCCACCACTGAGAATGGCGATTTTGTAGCCGCATCGCTTCAGGACGCTCATCAGTCGGGGCACCCCTTCGGTGATGGGCATGTTCTCGGCAATCTCTCGCATGACGCTTTGGTCGAGGCCCTTGAGCAATGCCACGCGCTCGGCAAAGCTCTCCTTGAAATCGATCTCGCCCCGCATGGCCCGCTCGGTGATGGCCTTTACCTGATCACCCACGCCTGCCCGTGCGGCGAGCTCGTCGATACACTCGGTCTGTATGAGCGTGGAGTCCATGTCGAAACAGATGAGACGTCGCATCCGACGGTACATATCGTCTTGCTGAAACGAGAAGTCGATACCCATTGCCTGTGACAGTCGCATCAGCTCGGCCTGCATTTTCTGTCGGTCTACGGGAGTGCCGCGCAGCGAAAACTCGATGCACGACCGCACGTTGCGCTCCGGATGCTTGATGCTCAGGCGCCCGGTGAGCCGCAGGATGGAGTCGATGTTCAGTCCCTGNNTGTTGGTTCACCCACGCCTCGTACTCGTCATCGGTGATGGGCGAAAAGCCGATGTTCACGCTCAGTTCGGTGGCCTTGAACAGCAACTCCTTCATCACCTGTCCCGACTTGGTTTCATCCGTACGGATGAGTATTCCCAACGACAACGTGGAATGGATGTCAGCTTGGCCGATGTCCAGCACCTCGGCATCGTATTTCGCCAAAATTGACATGATGGACGAGGTAAGTCCCGGCCGGTCTTGTCCGGTGATACTGATCAGGATCTGTTCCTGTTTATCGATGATTTCTTCCATTGCGATCATATTAGAGATGCAAAGGTAACATATTTTCTTTGTAGCCGCTATTGTTTTGGCATTAAATTTGTATCTTTGCACATATCGTATTTATAGGATAAAGACATAGCAAAAAGTATAACAATGAACACACAGGAAACTCCCGTCTTGCTGCTCACCGGTTATCTCGGAAGCGGCAAGACCACATTATTGAATAGAATATTGGCCAATCAGGAAGGATTGAAGTTCGCGGTCATCGTCAACGACATTGGTGAGGTGAATATCGATGCCGCCCTTATCCAGAAAGGAGGCATCGTGGGCGAGCAAGACGACAGTCTTGTGGCGTTGCAAAACGGTTGCATCTGCTGTACGCTCAAGATGGACCTCATCAAGCAGCTCAACGACCTCATCGGCATGAAGATGTTCGACTATATCGT
>DBQL01000199.1:13811-15899 GCA_002305235.1 Prevotella sp. UBA1395
GAGTTTTGCAACATCATCATTCTGAACAAGGCCTCGGAGATAAGTGCCAACGAACTGGCACACCTCAAGGCGGTGATCAGGGAGATTCAGCCCCATGCCAAGATGCTCGAAGCCGACTATGGTAATGTGGACCTGAAAGAGATTATCAATACCCGCAGTTTCGATTTTGAGAAGGTGGCGACCTCGGCCAGATGGATAGAGGCGATGGAAGACGACCACGACCATGACCATCATGACCACCACCACTTGGAGAATGAGGAGTCGGGCGAGGCACTGGAATATGGTATCGAGACCTTCGTCTACCAGCGTCGCCCTGCGATGAGCCTGAGCCGGTTTGACGAGCTGGTGTCGTCCAAGTGGCCCCGCAGCGTGATTCGCGCCAAGGGAATGTGCTATTTCAAGGACGAGCTCGAAACCTGTTACCTCTTTGAACAGGCCGGCCGACAGTTCAATATCACCAATGCCGGCCAGTGGTACGCCACGATGTCGCCCGAAGAGTTGGAGCAGTTTGTCGAGAAAAACCCGCAGGTGATGAAAGACTGGGACGTGAATTACGGCGACCGGATGCAAAAGATTGTCTTCATCGGTCATGACATGGACCGCGAGGCTATCGAGGCCGCACTGGACGCCTGTCTTGAAGACTGACGCCTGTGAAATGGAAGGAGGAACGCATAGCCCGTAATTAAAACCTGCGCAGATGGAGAAACAATTAGAATTTACACGTGAAGAACTCAGGGAGGTGTGGAAGATACGTGCCCACCTCATGGAAGTCATCGGCCCAACGCTCGACGACAACGACGACACGGTGGTGCAACGACACATCTTGCAGGCCATCAGGAATGGTCATGTACACCGCGACGTGTTCGGACTGAACCCGATTCTCACTGCCCTTCAGACGGCGCAGATTGCCGTGGACGAGATAGGACTGAACCGGGACGGCGTGATTGCCACCCTGCTATACGGTTGCTTCTCGCCCGACAAGGACGACAAGGAGGTTATCCGAAAGAAGTTTGGCGAGAACGTGGAGCATATCATCCACGGCCTTGCCAAGATTCAGAAACTCTATGAGAAAAACCCGGTCATCGAAAGCGAGAACTTTCGCAACCTGCTGTTGAGCTTTGCCGAGGACATGCGGGTCATTCTCATCATGATTGCCGACCGTGTGAATATCATGAGGCAGATACGCGACTCGGAGAATCTCGAGGCCAAGCACAAGGTTTCAGAGGAGGCCAACTACCTCTATGCGCCCTTGGCACACAAGCTCGGACTTTATACGCTCAAGAGTGAACTTGAAGATCTCTCGCTGAAGTATATGGAGCACGATGCCTACTACATGATCAAGGAGAAGCTTAACGCCACAAAACGTTCGCGTGATGCTTATATCGAGCGGTTTATAAGCCCTATACAGAAGAACTTAGAGGCTGCCGGCCTGAAGTTTCACATGAAGGGACGTACCAAATCCATTCACTCCATTTGGCAGAAGATGAAGAAGCAGAAATGCGGATTCGACGGTATCTATGACCTCTTTGCCATACGCATCATCATCGATTCGCCCGAGGACAAGGAGAAACAACAGTGCTGGCAGGCCTACTCTATCGTGACCGACATGTACCAACCCAATCCCAAGCGTTTGCGCGACTGGCTCTCGGTGCCCAAGTCGAATGGTTATGAGAGCCTTCACATCACCGTCTTGGGACCCGAGAAGAAATGGGTGGAGGTGCAGATCCGAACGGAACGGATGGACGATATTGCCGAGCATGGACTTGCGGCCCACTGGAGATACAAGGGTATCAAGAGTGGCGGACAGTTGGACGAGTGGCTGGCCAACATCCGGACGGCCCTCGAGGTTGGCGACAACCTGCATGTGATGGACCAGTTTAGAATGTCGCTGGCTCCCGAGGAGGTGTATGTTTTTACTCCCAAGGGCGATTTGCTGAAGTTCCCCGCCGATGCCACGATACTCGATTTTGCCTATCGCATACACTCCAAGATCGGTAATACGTGTGTCGGAGGACGAATCAACGGCAAGGTGGTGCCTATGCGCGAACAGCTCCATTCGGGCGATACCGTGGAGGTCATCACGCAGAG
>DBQL01000199.1:15959-16713 GCA_002305235.1 Prevotella sp. UBA1395
AAAGAAATGCTTGAACGACGCTTCCGTAACAAGAAGATTGATATCGAGGAAAGCATCATGGGCCATTTGGTCAAGAAGCTGGGCTTTAAGGAGGTGTCAGACTTTTACAAACAAATTGCCGATGGCAAGTTGGATCCCAACGATGTCATTGACAAGTATGTGGAAGTGAGAGATCATCTGCAGAACAACACAAAGGAACACGAGGCGCGCTCGGCCGAGAACTTTGAGTATGAAGGCCCGGAGAGGGAATATGCCCGCGAGAGTGAAGACGTGCTGACGATAGACCAAAATCTCAAAGGCATAGACTATCAGTTGGCCTCATGCTGTAATCCGATCTATGGCGATCAGATTTTCGGTTTCGTCACGGTCAGTGGCGGCATCAAGATACATCGCATGGGATGTCCGAACGCGCCGGAACTGCGTCGAAGGTTCGGCTATCGTATCGTGAAAGCCCGATGGAGCGGCAAGAGCACGTCTAAGTATGGCATCACCTTGAGGGTAATCGGCAATGACGATATAGGTATCATCTCAAACATCACCAATATCATTTCCAAAGACGAGAAGATTGTGATGCGGTCTATCAACATAGATTCTCATGATGGGTTGTTCTCCGGAAATCTTGTGGTGGAGCTTGAAGACACCACCAAACTGCAGGTGCTTATCCGAAAGCTGAGAACCGTCAAGGGGGTGAAACAGGTGGAGCGTATATAATAAAAAAAGTGGTATCGGCGCATGTTGATGTGACGATGAATGA
>DBQL01000199.1:16738-18480 GCA_002305235.1 Prevotella sp. UBA1395
GCAAGTCGTTGTCTTGAGAACTGCTGCCATAGAATATCTCGTAATCACCCGGAACCACTCGCATGGTGTTGGTCTCGGGGTCGAAGAATTCAAAACTGTTCTCGTCTAATGTTATGTTGACCTCGGCAGACTGACCGGGATTGAGGGCGACGCGCTTGAAGGCGCGGAGCGATTTCAGCGGACCGTCGGCATCGTTGGTCTTCTTGATATATACCTCAACAATCTCTTCGCCGGCCTTCTTGCCGGTATTCTGCAACGGAATATGGAGGTTCACCTTGCGGCCGGCAATATCCACGGAGGCCTTGCCATATTGATAAGTGGTGTAACTGAGTCCGTAGCCGAATGCGAACAGCGGGTCGGAGAAGTAGCGATAGGTACGACCTTTCATCGAATAGCTCTCATAATCGGGCAACTGCGAGGTGTTCTTATAGAAGGTCACGGGTAGTTTTCCTGACGGGTTGACCTTGCCAAACAGTACGTCGGCTACCGCGGTGCCACCCTCCTGCCCTGCATACCATGCCTGAAGAATGGCATCGCAGGTTTGGGTTTCAGGCTCCAAGGCAATGGCCGAGCCTGAGCAATTCACGTAAACAACGGTCTTGCCGGCATTGTGCAAGGCCTTGAGGAAGTTGCGTTGCACTTGGGGAAGCTCGATATTGGTGCGGTCGCCACCCTTGAAGCCGTCGATATTGACCGGCATTTCCTCCCCTTCCAGCGCCGGGGAGATACCGCCCACGAAGATAACTTTCTGTATTCCTTGGAGCTGGTCGATTACCGTTTGGTAGTTGATGGGTGACTCTGTGCCAAGATTAATCTTCAGGTTGGCGCCCCAAGTCTTGACAAATTGGTAGTCGATCTCGATGTTATAGCGTTCGCCGGCCTTAACGTCCAATACGGTACGGGTAGGTGTCGTGCGCCATGAGCGTTTGCTTTGTTTCTCCGCTCCATTGACCAGCACCTTGAAACTGCCTGTGCCCTCGACGGTCAAGACCACCTTTCCGCTCTCGCGGGGAGTGAAGACCGTTTCGTATTTGGCAGAGAAATCTTCGATCTTGACGTTGGGGGCAAAGTTGTGCATGCCTGCGGTGGTGACCGCTATGGGGTTGGTGTAATATTGAGTGGTAACCGGCTTTCCCTCCATCTCGGTGTTGTTCCAGAATGTTCCTTTCAGTCCGCGCTGCCCGTTAATGCTGCATTCAGGCAGGAGGCTGGTCATCACGTTGGTGTCTGTGAGGTCGCAGCCCTTGATATATTTCACTTTTGAGGTTGCGGCCTGAATGCCTTTCAGAATGCTCACGGTCCTGTTGGGCGTACCATTATAATTGCCCCACATCATGGGTTCGTTGTCGGCATTCGGTCCGATGACAGCAATGCGTTCGCCGTTACGTTTCAGGGGCAATACATTATTTTTGTTTTGCAAGAGCACCNNGACGCGGGAATCTGTGACCATTTCACGAGTTTGGGATCATCCATCTCGCCCAAGTCAAACCTTCCCTCGAGCAAACGCAATACATGCTTATCAACTTCCTGCTCCGAAACGAGACCCTTACTCACTGCTTCGGGTATGCTTTTGTAGGTATAGTTAAAGCCACACTCCACATCTGTTCCGGCCAAGAGAGCTTTGGCCGTGGCATGGGCGGCTGTGGATGAGGTCTTATGGGTGGTGTGTATGTCGGTCACGGCACCACAGTCGCTCACCACCAAGTATTTGAACCCCCATTCGTCACGCAGGATCTGTTGCA
>DBQL01000199.1:18572-19365 GCA_002305235.1 Prevotella sp. UBA1395
TGTTTGGCACAAGCCCATAGCTTACGGTATCGCTCCGACTCAGGCCCTTGAAGACCTTTGACGACTGCTGTGCCCATGACCGACGTGAGATAGGGGTCCTCACCGTATGTCTCCTGACCTCTTCCCCATCGCGGATCTCTGAAAATATTGACATTAGGTGTCCACACGGAGATGCTGTGGAACTTCTCATCCTCGCCACCATTGAGCATCCTCCGATTATACTGTGCCCTGAATTCATCGCTCGTCGCGTTGAAAACATCAAATAACAATGAGTTGTTGAATGACGATGCCATCGCGATAGGCTCGGGAAACACGGTTACGCCCGACATGTTGGCTGCGCCATGCAATGCTTCACTCCACCAAAAGAATTTTTTGATGCCCAACCGTGGAATGGCGGGAGATTCGTCGAGCATGAGCATTGTCTTCTCCTCAAGTGTCAGACGGCTCAATAAGTCCTTGGCTCTGACTTCCGCGCTAAGATTGGGATTTTGGTAAGGGAACTGCTGCGCGTGCAGGGTCAAGCCCACGAGTAGCGCAAGGTTGACTAATAGTTTTCTTTTCATATTCATTAGGTTTTATTGTTAAGATAGTGTGGTTTAAAACTCTATATAGCTTCCATGCCCTGTCATCATCTTGAGACCGCATGTATAATTGGGAGAATCAGATATAGAAGCGGGTTCTGAAGTTCAGTGTTTCCCACCTTGTCAAAGGTGGCTGCACAGATGGGCCGGTCTTGCAAATGATTATGGCAATTTTAGCTCACGGTTTTTATACAACCCTATATCAGTACAAA
>DBQL01000199.1:19375-19776 GCA_002305235.1 Prevotella sp. UBA1395
CTGAGTGGGATTCCAAAGTTGAAGTTATCACTTCCCACTGCCTTGGCGAAATTGACCGCAACCACTCTGCCATACTCGTTGAGGATTGGTGATCCGCTTGATCCTTGCATGGTGGGAATACTGTACATGACCCGGTTTCCATCCGGATTTTGCGTGACCGTACCACTGGTTAGCTGTGCGCTGATGCCGTTATTGGTTCTTGCTAACAACACTCCGGAGTTGTAGCCGATCATGTATAGCTGCTGATTGATCTTGAGATTGCCGTCTTCCAACAGCTTGTTTTCATCAAGTGTAAATACGAAACACTGTGGTGGGGTTTCTCCTTTCAACAGGCGTAAAAGGGCCAAGTCACTCCCCTCGTCTTGCGACACGCGTACCAATTGGCAAGGATTCTTCATGAA
>DBQL01000207.1 GCA_002305235.1 Prevotella sp. UBA1395
TTTTTGAAAGCCAAAGGATTGCCGCCAACAGAATGCAGTTCGGGCGAATGCACGAAAAAATTTTATTGAAAAAAACTTTTGAAAAGTTTGCGGGTTCAAAAAATTGTTGTACCTTTGCAACCGCATTTAGAGAAGTGCCTCTGTATAAGAGTTTAGTTGCGGCAATAGCTCAGTTGGTAGAGCACGACCTTGCCAAGGTCGGGGTCGCGAGTTCGAGTCTCGTTTGCCGCTCCACATTCTGAATAAATCCAAGGAAGTCGAGAACTTCATCAGGCCCAGGTGGCGGAATTGGTAGACGCGCACGTTTCAGGTGCGTGTGTTTTACAACGTGCAGGTTCGAGTCCTGTTCTGGGCACTTTTTATTCAGATGGTTACATGTTGGAGAGGTGGCGGAATTGGTAGACGCGCTACTTTGAGGGGGTAGTGACGATTGTGTCGTGGGAGTTCGAGTCTCCTCCTCTTCACTTGTATTTTTATTTTCAGTGCGGCAATAGCTCAGTTGGTAGAGCACGACCTTGCCAAGGTCGGGGTCGCGAGTTCGAGTCTCGTTTGCCGCTCTTTGTATTTAAGAGAAACATCACCTTTCATGAATTTATATTTAAGATATTTTGACAATGAGATACTTGTCTCGAATGTAGCCGAGGCTATTGATTTCTTGCGTTCGATTCAGGATATTGACGTTACTCCGGAATTGGAGGCCGACATCAGAGACTATGTGGCGAGTGATGTGTTTTTCCCTAAGCGTTACAAGGTTCGTGCGCATGTCTATTTTATCATCATCAAGACCATCGCGGCCACGATGCTCGATTTCAAGCAGAAGAAGGGTCTTCGAAACCCGATGCCTGCCGCAAATCAGGATCATCGCGGCATGACCGACAATGTGATGATGCACCTTACCGAGATTCGCGAGGGGTGGTACGAGGGTGAGCTTGATTTCAAGCGTGTGGTGATGATCCCCTCCACCGGCAAGCACGAATATCGTGACACCAAGTTCATGGCTCGCTGCAAGGCCACATCCGGACAGGATTGTTACAACCGCATCGTAGACCATCTGCGCGGAAGGGTAGATGGGCGCAGCCAGTTTCCATCGGCCAAGGGCAAGAATTTCCGTTTCAAATATCTCGGCATGTGGAAATAATTTGCCGTGGTCTTTATTTTTGATATAGTATATGAATAAGGTAATGCTCATTGGTAACGTAGGCAAAGATCCCGACGTACGCTATTTTGATGCCGACCAAGCTGTGGCCAAGGTGGCCTTGGCCACCACCGAGCGCGGCTATGTGCTCAAGAACGGCACACAGGTTCCCGACCGTACCGATTGGCATAACCTTGTATTTTACAGACAGTTGGCCAAGATTGTGGAACAGTATGTGCACAAGGGCGACAAGCTCTACATTGAGGGCCGACTGAGATACAGCAACTATGACGACCAACAGGGCAAGCGACACTTCGTTACCGAGATATTGGTCGAGAACATGGAGATGCTCACCCCGAGACAGAAACCGGGTGCCACGGCATCGCCTCAGGCCGATGATACGTCGGCCGAACGGCCGTCGATGGGTGGAGTACAGCCCGACGACCGATTGCCATTCTAACAATATTGCGTTTTGGATATTTCCGTCATACAACAGTTAAGTGATCTGGTGGAACCCCGGCCGGTAACCATCGGAATTGTTATAGCAGCTATGTTGGCTGCTTTTCTGCTTTTGTTGTCGGGCTTTGCCAGTGCTTCAGAGATTGCGTTCTTCAGTCTCTCGCCACAAGACATCGACAATCTCGAGCCTGAGAAGAGTGATACCGATGCCTCGATCGAGATGTTACGCGGCGATTCCGAGCGCACATTGGCCACGATATTGATTACCAACAATTTTGTCAATGTGACCATCATCATGCTGAGCAACTACGTGATAGGGTCGCTCATCGTCTTCAAGGCCGAATGGCTTGAGTTCCTCTGCATCACCGTATTGCTCACATTCCTCTTGCTCTTGTTTGGTGAAATCATGCCCAAGGTGTATAGCAGGCAAGACCCGTTGGCGTTTTGCCGGCGTGCGGTCAATGGCATCTTGTTTTTCCGCAAAGTGTTTTGGCCCTTGGGTACCGTGTTGCTCAAGAGCGGTGTGATTGCCGAGCGTGCCGTGCCCAAGGAGAATCGGCAGCTCAGCGTGGACGATCTCGAGCAGGCCTTGAAACTCACCGACAAGGAAGAAATCAAGGATGAGCAGAGCATGCTGCGCGGCATCATCCGTTTTGGCGACGAGACGGCCAAGGAAATCATGACCAGCAGGCAGGATATCGTGGATATCGACATACACAGTAGTTATCAGGATGTACTCAAGTGTATTGTCGAGAACAATTACAGTCGCATCCCCGTCTATCAAGACAATGATGACAATATCCGTGGCGTGCTGTATATCAAAGACCTGCTTCCCCATCTCTCCAAGGCCGACGGCTTTCGTTGGCAGAGCCTCATCAGGCCTCCCTATTTCGTACCCGAGACCAAGAAGATCGACGACCTGCTCCACGAGTTTCAGGAAAACAAGGTTCATATCGCCATCGTCGTGGATGAGTTTGGCGGCACGAGCGGTTTGGTGACCTTGGAAGATATATTGGAAGAGATTGTCGGCGAGATCAATGACGAGTACGACGACGATGAGAACAGCTATTCCAAACTCAATTATAACACCTATATTTTCGAGGGTAAAACGCTGCTGAGCGACTTTTGCAAGATCATTCAAGTGGATATCGACGAGTTCTCCGAGATAGAAGGTGATGCCGATACGCTGGCCGGCCTGTTGCTCGAACTTAAAGGCGATTTCCTGAGTATTCACGAACGGATAGAATACAAGAACTATAAGTTTGAGGTCATGGGCGTGGAAGGCAGGCGTATCAGTCGGGTGAAGGTCACCCTGTCCTAATTGTTTGAAGATGCCCCTGATAAGAGACGAGAAAATAAGTGCCGATGCCCGGTTGTGCATCTGGCAGATTACCGAATCCTTGGACGACTTACCCCGTCCGGCAAGTGCCGACTTGTCGCACCTGCATTCGAGGTCACGGCTGTGCGAGGTCACGGCCGTCTATGCCCTGTTGGCCTATATGACCGGCCGCAATGACCTTGTCATCATGCACGATGGCACCGGTCGACCGATGGTAGATGGCTGGCATCTCAGCATCAGCCACACCAAGGGATGGGCTGCACTCATCATGTCGAGGACCAAGGCGGTGGGTGTAGACATCGAGTTTTTTTCTGATAGGGTGAGCCGTGTGGCCGACAAGTTTATCAGGCATGACGAGTGTCGTGAGAGTGTGGGTGTGCAACTGGTGAACTGGAGTGCCAAGGAGACGGTCTATAAATTCTTCAACAAGGAAAAGTTGGAATATTTCGAGATGCGCCTCAAGCCTTTCGCCCTGCAGCCAAAGGGCAGGGTAGAGGTCGAGGACCTGAAGGTTCCCAAGTCGGTATGGGTAACATACGAGCTGAATGCCGACTATGCCCTTACCTACACGGTAGAGGAATAGTCGGCCACGGATATTATTTTTTACGGATCTTCACCGGCGATTGTTGTCGGGAAGCCCATGTTTTCAGATAGTCGAACCATTCTTGGGCCGAACGGAATCCATAGTCCTCATTGGCACTGGTATAGGTCAACTTGTAATGCAGACTGTTGCCTTGGGGTTTGATGACAAAGGCATAGTTGTCTTTGTCGGCCGGTCTTTCATCAACATTGTACTGCCGCGGGACGTAGATGCCCAGTCCCACGGTCTCCCGTTTCCAGTTCAGCGTGTCGGTGGCAGGCCAGTCTGTGCCCCAACATCCGCGTGTGCCCTGATGGTCGGAATATTCACTCGACCCTTTGACGTTGATGACTCCGGTGGAGAACAGGCTCCCGTCCATCTTTCTGTTGAATGTCACGTCGACATCAAAGTCACGCCGTCCGGCATATAGCGTATAGCGTATGGTCATGTTGACCGGCTCTGTGCCGGGGGCAATGGTCCATCCCGCATCCTCCACCTCGACGATGGTTCTCACCGGTCCCATCGTGAGGATGCGCTGCGTGCGATGCTCCACTTGGTCGAGCATGGTGGGAGCGCTGCCGTCCCAGCCTCTCAGGGCACCCAGTCCGAAGGTGTTGCCCACCCACAGCACGTCGTCGCCATAGCCCTTGGCCTTTTGTTCCTTGGAAGTATAGAATTGGGTTTCTTGAAGCTCCAAACCCTGATGGAACTTGCCATAGAGATCGATGGTCTGCCGATGGTCCATGTAAATGCGCATGCCTATCAGCTCATTTTCAAACGCAACGCCATGATGATGCAACACGTTATAGGGATTCTTGGTCTGCCGGTCTACGGTGATCGACGACAGATAGATGTCTTGTTGGTTTTTCGCCGTTACCTTGGGATTACGCAAGACAATCTCGGCAAAGGTGCGAGGAGTGTATGCTCGTGGCTGGCCCGAGTTGGAAAGTGTCACGGTGGCCATGGCGGGCTTTCCCCTGTTTACGTCTGCCAAGAAGCTCAGTTCGTCCATGAGGCCGTCTTTGTTCAGGTCGTCCAACTGACAAGATGTCTCTTTTCCGTCTACGAGTACGGTCGCAGAACGTATTGGTCCGTATTTTGCCAAAGGTATAACGACGGGTGTCGAGGGTTGGTCGATTGTTGAGCTCAACTGCAGTTCAATGGTTTTGTCAGCATAAGCGGATGCCCCTATCAGGCATGAGAAGAAGAAAACGGTGATTCGTTTCATGTCAGTGATTTGTTTTATTTAGTGCGACAAAGATACAAATTCTTTCAAGCACGAGGTCAACAACACTGGATTTCTTTTGCGATTTTTTAATAAAAATAAAAACAAATAAGTATATTTTTGGAAAATATTAACTTTTTTAGCTTAAAATTTGGTTTATATAATCTTTTTTAGTACTTTTGCATAAATCATAGACTACAAAGAAATTGATTCATAGGATATATTACATATTATTTTCATTCATGCTTCTTTGTGTGGCTTGCGAGTTTAAGTTGAAGCCCAATGAAGATGCCGATGATGCCGAACATATCAAGGTAGAGAGGTATGACAGGTTGCAAAGCCGCTATCTCACCACCGGGGATTTTTCGGCATTGCAGCAGATGAATACCGAATATCCTATCGAAACCCGCACCCTTGTGGAAAAAATGCTTCAGATAGGAGCGGTGAGCGACCATGACATCAACGAGAAATTCCTGCGCTTCTATCAGGATTCCACGTTGCAGACACTCATCAATGATGCCGAGTCTGAATACGCAAACATGGACGACATCAACAAGAAGCTCGAGCACACATTCAGCAAACTGAAGGAGTGGATACCCGAATTGCCCATTCCGAGAGTGTATGCCCAGATTGGTGCACTCGACCAAAGTATCGTCGTGGGCGATAAGATGATCGGCATTTCTCTTGATAAATACATGGGCGCGAAGTATCCCGTTTACGGCCGCTACGACTATTCGGCAGAGCAACTGCGCACGATGGGGCGCAATTATATCGTGCCCGACTGCGTGAGTTTCTATTTGTTGAGCTTGTATCCCATGAAGAATTACGACTCCCGTACACAGTTGGAGAAGGACCTCCACATGGGAAAAGTGATGTGGGTGGTCAATAAGGCGATGGGCAGTCAGATGTTCAGGACCGACTATGTCACGATGGTCGACCGGTATATGTCGCGCCATCACGAGGTCACGGTTTCCCAATTGTTGGAAGCCGACGATTACAAGGATATGCACTGAGTATCTGTTTGAAACGCGTCGGAACACGTTTCAAACGGCAATGATGATGTGCCGGCACCGCCATGACGGTTTAATCGAGTGGCGTCGATTATTTGTTCAATGCCCTCATGCGTTGGTTGAGCAGGTTGGTAAACTCGTGGTTTTTCAGTCCCCAGTGTGGGGCGAGGAGCAGTTCCGACGGACTTTGGCTCACGAATCGTTCCAAGACGAGGTCTTGGCGCAATGCCGAGACGTATTGAATGATAAGGTCTATGTACTCTTCGACGGTATAAAGGTGGAACGGTCTCTGCGCATATTCTCGGGCAAGGGGCGTTCCTTTGATGACTTGCAGTTGGTGAATCTTGAGAATATCGAGCGGAAGGTCTGAGATGATCGGTGCCTGTCGCAGACTCTCGGCAGCGTCTTCACCCGGCAGTCCCAATATGATATGTCCTCCGGTGAGTATGCCACGCTCGTGCGTTCGCACCACGGCCTCGCGGCTGCACGCGAAAGTATGTCCGCGATTGATGCGTCGCAGCGTGTCGTCATTGGCCGACTCAATGCCATACTCCACAATCAGGAACGTGCGTCGGTTCAGTTCCTCAAGATAATCCAGCAGGTCATCGCTCACGCAGTCGGGCCGCGTCCCGATGACCAACCCCACCACATCGTCCGCATCAAGGGCCTCTTCATACATCCGTTTCAGCGTCTCGGTGCCGGCGTAGGTGTTGGTATAGGATTGGAAATAAGCGAGATACTTCATCGAGGGGTATTTGCGGGCAAAGAAAGCCTTGCCGTCTTCCAACTGTTCGGACACCGATTTGTTGCGGTTGCAGAACGCCGGACTGAATGTTTGGTTATTGCAAAACGTGCATCCTCCGGTCGAGATATGTCCATCTCGGTTAGGACAGGTGAAGCCGGCATCCACTGAAATTTTCTGAACCCTGTATGGGAACCGCTCCCTGATCCATGTGCCAAAGTCTCGATATTTCATCTTTCGGGGTGATTTCGTGTTGTGTTATTTATTCAAAATTCACACTAAATGTTTGAATTTGTATTGCAAAATTACATAGAAAACGTTAACTTTGCAATACCAAGTAATGAAAATCTCTATTTCAAATGAATAAAGTCATCATGATGTGCGCAGCAATTTTATTGGCCGCTTCAGGCATCTCCGCTGCGGAAAAAATCAATCTCAAATCACTCACGCAAGGCGAATTTGCTGCCAAGCGCATCAGCGGAATCAATCCTTTGGACGGTACCGACCAGTATGCGCAGATCTCTTCAGACGGCAAGCAGATCGTTCAGTATTCGTTCAAGACCGGCAAGCAGACCGGAGTGCTGTTTGATATAGACAACACCCAAGGCGAGACCATCAGCGATTTCGACGGTTACATCATGTCGCCGGATGGCAAGCGCATGCTCATTCGTACCCATACGCAGCCCATCTATCGTCGGTCGTACAAGGCCGACTTCTTGATTTACAACATACAAAGTCGCAAACTGGAACGGTTGTCTGACGGAGGACCGCAGCAATCGCCCGTATGGTCGCCCGACGGCAATCAGATCGCCTTTGTCAGAGACAACAATATCTTCCTCGTGAAGTTGCTTTATAACAACAGTGAGAGCCAAGTGACCAAGGATGGGAAGTTTAACGAGGTAATCAATGGTATTCCCGACTGGGTGAATGAAGAGGAGTTTTCGTTCTCTCAGGCCCTTACTTTCAATGCCGATGGCACGCAGCTCTGCTGGATTCGCTACGACGAGTCGGCGGTGAAACAATACAGCCTGCAACTCTTCAAGGGCCTTTCGCCTGAGAAACCGGAGTTCGAGGTTTATCCGGGAACATACAGTTACAAGTATCCCAAGGCCGGAGAGGACAACTCTAAGGTCTCGGTTTGGAGCTTTGACATCAAGAGTCGTCGCACGCAGCAATTGCAGGTGCCGTTGGATAAGGATGGCTATATCACCCGAATCCTGCCCACGGCCGATGCCAACAGGGTGATGGTCTACACCATGAACCGCCATCAGGACGTGCTGCAACTCTATGCAGTCAACCCGCGCAGCACCGTGTCGCAACTGCTCATCAAGGAGAGCGTGCCCAAATATGTCAAGGAAGACGCAATGGGTAACATCCGTTTGGGCAAGGATTACATTCTCGTGCCGTCCGACCGCGACGGTTATATGCACCTTTATCTATATAATCAGAACGGGCAGTTGATACGCAAGATTGGCGATGGCAACTTCGATATCACCGATGTCTACGGCTATGACGAACAGACCGGCGACGTATATTATCAGGCTGCAGCCCTCAACGCGCACGACCGGCAAATCTACGTGTCGCATAAAAACGGCAAGACCGACCGCCTTACCGACCGCGAAGGTTGGAACACCGCCATCTTCTCCGGCGATTTCAAGTATTTCATCAATACATGGAGCGACAGGAATACTCCGTATGTCTACACCACACGGAGCAACAACGGTAAGGTCATCAGCACCGGACTCGACAACAAGGAGCTGCTGACCAAGACCCAACAGTATGGCTGGTCACCCAAGGAGATGTTCTCGTTTGTCACTTCCGAGGGCGTGAAACTCGACGGATGGATGATCAAGCCGGCCGACTTCGATGCCTCCAAGAAGTATCCTGTCATCTTGTTCCAATACAGCGGTCCCGGCAGTCAGCAGGTTGTCGACTCGTGGAACATCGGTTCGATGGGGCAGGGCGGTGCCTATGACCAGTATCTCGCACAACAAGGGTTCATCGTGGTATGTGTCGACGGTCGGGGAACGGGTGCCCGTGGTGCCGATTTTGAGAAATGCACCTATCAGCGTTTGGGTCTTCTCGAAGCCAAGGATCAGGTAGAGACCGCGCTCTTCATGGCTCGTCAGAGCTATGTCGACAAAGACAATATCGGCATTTGGGGCTGGTCATACGGCGGTTTCTGCACACTCATGAGCATGAGCGAGGGCCGACAGGTGTTCAAGGCCGGCGTGGCGGTGGCCGCTCCCACGAGCTATCGTTTCTACGACACGGTCTACACCGAGCGATATATGCGCACGCCCAAGGAGAATCCGGAGGGTTATAACGACAACGCCATCACGCGGGCCGACAGGCTCAGCGGCTCATTGCTCTTGGTTCATGGTGTTGCCGACGACAATGTTCACCCGCAAAACGCCTTTGAATATGCCGAGGCGCTGGTCCAAGCCGATAAGGATTTCAAGGAAAACTATTATACCAACCGCAACCACAGCATCTTTGGCGGCAACACCCGCCATCATCTTCTGCGGCAAATCACTTCATGGTTTGTCGACCACCTGATGCGGAAATAACTCTTCAAGCCACACAATGAAAACTATTCTAAGATTATTTTTGTTTCTCCTCACGGCCTTGCCGTCGTGCGTCTCGGCTGCCGAGGTGACCATTGTCGTTCACAATGACGATGCCTTTCAGCGTCAGGAACTCGTAGAGATCAGCGTCGACAGCGTGCGCCGGGAGCTGCGACTGCGTGCCGACGAGCCATTCGTGGTCAGGAACAGGGCCGGCCAACAGGTAGCCTATCAGGTCACTTACGACGGCAAGTTGCTCATCGACGCCGCGGTGAAACCGTGTGGCCGGACCTCTTTCACCATTGCCCCCGGCCGCCCCGAGGTGTTCAGGTCGTGGGTCGAAGGCAAGAAATATCCCTTGCGCAAGGATGATATCGGGTGGGAGAACGACCGCGGGGCCTACCGGGTCTATGGTCCGGCGCTGCAACAGACGGGCGAAAAGAGCTACGGCATCGACGTGTGGACCAAAAATTCCAAGGAACTCGACATGTCAAACCGCTATTACACCGACTATGAGGGCAATGTCACGGGGTGGGCGAACGCACGCAACGGCAAGAAAGACCGAGAGATTGACCTCCACACCTCTTTCCATCTCGACCACGGCAACGGGCTTGACTGCTATGCCGTGGGGCCCACGCTCGGGTGCGGCGCGCCGGCATTGATGGTCGACGGGCAGCTTGTGATGCCCTATTGCTACAAGTCTTACAAGATATTGGACAACGGACCGCTGCGGTTTACCGTAGAGCTTGTGTACAATCCCGCACGCATCCGGCAGGACGAGAATGTGGTGGAGCACCGCCTGATCAGCTTGGACAAAGGGTCCAACTTCAACAAAATGACGGTGTGGTACGACGGACTCAGCCGCCCGTGCGACTTGGCTTCGGGGGTGGTGATCCACTCGGCCGATGACCAAAGCGTGGTGGTCGGCAAGAATTTCGTGCAGTATGCCGACCCCACCGACCGCCCCGACCTTCACGGTTCGCAGCTCTATGTGGCGACACTCTATCCCGACGGTGCCGAGACGCGCAAGCTGATGTACGACAAACCCGTCGACGGCGTGTCGGGACATGCCATCGGCGTGAAGCGCAATCTTGCCAATGGCGAGCGTTACACCTATTTCTTCGGCAGTGCGTGGAGCGAGTATGATGTGCGCACGCAGACCGAATGGCAGCAACGTGTCGACTGGTTTCTGAAGTCCCGATACCGTCCTTTGGTAGTTACCATGAAAAAAGCCTCTCGTTGAGAGGCTTTTTTTGATGGGTAAGAGGGTGTGCGGCGTCAGTCGAGGATGATGCCCGCCTCGCGCCATTGGTCGGAGACCGTCCGGGCATCTTGCAGAGCCTGCTCGAAAGGCAACGGCGTGTCATCGTCAATCTGGTAGTTGTCTACCAAAATTTGCGCGAGGTCTTCGACCGTGAACTCCTTGCCTTGAATCTCGTTCCATAGCAGTGCCGAACTCTCGTTCATGCTGATGATATTGCTGAAGTCCATGTTCTCCTTGCCTTCAGCCACGATGATATTCTGTCCACATACATTGCGTATGTTAAAACCTTTTTTTGCCTTCATATTGCTTTTCGTATTGATATGTTCAAAAATGGTTAGTAATCAGTCTTCTTACAAGGTCTCGTGGGTCAAGCCGCGCCAAAGCACGGAATCCACATTCGGCGATAGAAGGCCAGCAAATATCGCCTCACCGGGAAGAGGCGGGTCCAAACCCACGAGTAGACCTTCCATTTCCGGCCGTCGGTGCGGTCTAAGGTCTGCCGGTTTTTCCGATAGAAGCCTACCACCTCACCTTTCACGTCTTGCAGCCGGCACTGCTCGGTGGAGATGTTGCCGTCGCCCCTGAGCGTCACGGTGTCGCCCTCGATGGCGATGATGCGATGCAGTACGTAGTGGCGATGGCCTATCTCTGCCAACACGGGGTCGCCCACCTTGGGGTTCGTGGCCAGTTTCATGAGTGCCCTGTCACGGTCGTTCTCGAGAAAGGGGCGCATGGAATACCCTTTCAGTCGAAGGGTAATGGTGTGCCCCTCTTCCATAAACTTAATGATTTCCGGGATGAATTGCGCATTGGGAAGTTGTATCTCCGTGTTCCCCTTTGTTTTCTTCATGTTCATCTTATATGGTGTTTCTTTGCTGTGTTCTTCGTCAGCGGTCTCTTCTGATGGCCCGGTTGCAAATCTCGGCGGCCTCCCTGTCGGGCAGGCAGTGCAGGGTATAAATACCGGTTTTCTCTACCAGCAGGGTCACGGTGTCACAAATGCGGTTGAAAATGTCGCTGTCCCATTTCATCGATGAGCATGACGGCAGAATGGACGCGAAGGCTTCCACGGGGTCCATCTTGTCTACGCTGTTGGTCTTGGCGCGGTCTATGCGCGTGATGGCCCCCAGCCGTGCCTTCACGTTACGATAGCAAGGTGTCTTGCCGCTCCACGGACTGCCGTAGATCATCGGCTCGCCGTCGATGATTCTCACGATGGGGTTGTCGTCGTTCATCAGGTCGCAGCCCGGCAGATGCCTGAGCCATTGGCTCACCTGCGTGGATTTCCCGGTGCCGCTTTGGGCGATAAAGGCATAGCCGAACCCATTCTGTCTCACCAGCGAGGCGTGGATAAGCACCGTGTGATGATGGCTGGCGGCAAAGGCAAAGATGAGCATCAGCGCGTTGTTCAGCCCGAAGCATCGCATGTTGTAGCCGCCGTTGAGTGCGCAATGGCATTGGTCGAAGCTCTTGTTGGTGATGAGCAGACAGCAGTCGTGGCCATTGATGTCCTTGATGATGTATTGGTATCCGCCATCGTCGAGCCGGTCTACGATGGTGTCGCCGTTACCGGTGTCGAACACCTTGATACGCTCGCGCTCACTTTTGGGGCGCGGGGTCAGGCTGTCGTCGATGGTAAGCTGGAAGAGCGGCGGCTCGCTGTCGGGACGAGTGGTGCGGAATGGTTCCAACGATGGGAGCAAACGCATGTCGTTGTGCCCGCCGTCGGCAAAGACAAGGCGCACATAGAACTCAGCGATCCTGAAATGGTGTATGCTGTTGTCTCCCATAGTGATGAGGGTGTCAGGGTGTGGTGTTACTCCGATTCGGGCTTGATGGCGGTAAACTTGAAGTCGCTTTCCTTGATATATTTAATCGTGTTGCGACCGGCTGAGATATATCTTTTGCGCAGGGCAAGGTATTTCTTCTCGGCCTCTTTGCGGCTCAGCGCGAAGGAGGTGATACAGGTGGCATTGGCAAATCCCTGATTGGCAAGATAGTTGCGCAACTGATAGGAGTAGTTGCTTCGGCTGTACAGAAACTTGGTTCTGTGGTCTATGTAGGCCGAGTCGACCTGCTGTATGTCGGTGAAATAGACCGTCGAGTCGTTGAACGAGGCGGCAAAGCCATACATATAGACCGTCTTGGGCCTGTTTTCGGCCGAGATGCCCAATGAGCAGAGCAACGTCAGTGCGCAGAAGATGTATTTGTGATATTTCGACATGTATCGATATTGTTTCGTTTGTCCGCAAAGTTACAAAAAATATTTTTAATGCCCGTCATTTGATATATGATATCCCCTCAAATTTGCTTTATTTAGTGGTTTTGCGAAAGCTATCTAATCGTCGCGCGATTAGATAGCTTTCGCGACACGATTAGATAGTAATCGCGCGACGATTAGATAGCTTTCGCAAAACCCTTGACTATGCCTAAATTTACT
>DBQL01000096.1:0-7702 GCA_002305235.1 Prevotella sp. UBA1395
ATCACATCGCTCATCATACTGCTCATGGGCATAGCGGGAATGATCACCGGTCGTATTCTCCGGAGCCGCGTCATCACGGTGTCCTGCTTCGTCTCGGGATTACTCGGCAGTTTTCTCGCGCTCGTCTATGCCGGCCCGTTAGAGATGGTGGTCATGGCAGGCGCGGCCGTCATTGGGCTCATCGTGCCGGCAGTGGTCATCAAAATGAAGGAGGACTGACCATGTTCAGACCTCTCGACCCGCTGCTCCACAGCGAACTGCGATTAGCGGTGATGTCGATACTCATCGATGTGGAGGAGGCCGACTTCCCCTATCTGCGCGAGCAAACCGCGGCAACGGCCGGCAACCTGAGCGTGCAGATAGACAAACTGGAGAAGGCCGGATATATCACCGTGCAGAAAACCTTCCGTGGCAGGCGACCCGCCACCATCTGCCGTATGGCCGAACCGGGGCGCAAGGCTTTCGAAGCGTATATTGACGCGCTGCGCGACTACATCAAATAGTTAGGCGCACCAACCTCTCTCATCGTGGCGACAGCCTGCCATCCCCTCCTAACGGCATCCTGTCGCCACTGTCGTTCCCGCCCCGTCGGCCCGACAAGAAAATCCATTGAAAAATCCTGACCAACACTCTCGCGTGCCGGCGATATTTTGAAAAAGAAAATCCTTGGTGCGAAATACGACAAATTCAGCCGTTTCACAACACGTTGATAATCAACCAATTTACCCAAGCAACCATTTTGTGGCCCCGAGAAAACAATGCAAACACCGTGTAATAGGGGCCTTATCGCCTTGCGAAAGGGCCTCGATGGCGACGCAAAAAGATAGTAATGGCGCGACGAAAGCATAGTCATCGCGACAGAAGTCCGGAATTTTGTCGACAAAAACCGGATTCCGACGAAAATCAATCGGCATTCTCTTTGTAGAACGATCGCGCCGGAGACCCCTGATTTTTCAGAATGATCTTGACAAATCATACCATACACGGATGTTCCGCACAACGTTTGCGCCCCACCCCGCAGCATGCCGGCAAACCATTACGCGGCGCATCCTGACCCGCCCAAGCAACGCCACGGCAGAGCCACGGCACACGAATAGCGGCAAGAACACCATTATTTTCTCATTAATTGACAAATTATCCGAAAATAATACCTATATTTGCCAAACAAACCTCTAAACCTTTTGCCTTATGATGCAAGAACTGATTGACACCCTACATACAGAGCAATGCTCGCTCGTGGTGCTCCACGAGGGCAACATCCGCACGTTCGACGGCCACGGAGTGCGCCGCCTGTACAACATCTATCAGGAGGAACCCGAGTTGTTTCTCGATGCCAAACTGGCCGTCAAGGCCGTGGGACGCTCGGCCGCACGCATGATGACCGAGGGCGGTGTGGCAGAGGTCTATGCCGACATCATATCCCAACAGGCTTACGATGTGCTCAACGATGCCGGCGTGGTGGTGAGCTATGAGAAAAAAGTTGACCATCCCACCTTCCTCAAGATATGGCAGAAGTTGGGCGAACTCGAACGCGAGGAGATGAACATTGCGTGACGGCGCGCCGGAGACCCACTCTCTCCGCTCCATGACGAGGGGCTGCGAATACCCGTTTCTCAGGGATTTCGCGGCCTCTTGGCATGTGGCACAAGAGGCGCCGACGGCAGAAACCATGCCGATGGCAATCGTCGACAACACCATGAGAACCGCCGGAACGAACCGAAAAAGACAACTACTATTGTATTATTATTTCAAAAACAAAAGCATGAAAACCCTGAAAAAGTATCGCTTATGGTGCGTCGCACTGCTGTTGGCCGCCATGACCAGCGCCCGCGCGCAGCAAAACGGCAGTGGCAACCCGTTCGCCAACATGCCGCAACCGTCGAAGAACACCACCGAACTGTGGGTCAAAAACGGCGACCGGAACATCTATGGTCTCGTGAGTAAGCCCGAGAGACCGGGCAAAATGAAGCTCGCCATCATCAGTCATGGATTTGGCGGCACCCACCATTTCGGCCAAAAATACTTCGAACTGCTCAACAGTCTCGGCTATATGGTCTACACCTTCGACTTCCCCTGCGGCTCCATGTTCAGCCGGAGCGACAACAACACCCTGAACATGTCGGTCTTGGACGAGGCGCAAGACGTGAAGGCCATCGTCGATCACTTCACCCGGCAGGCTGATATCGATGCCGACAGCGTGGTGCTCGTGGGCGAGAGTCAGGGCGGACTGGCCTCNNTGCATTCCCGACGACTGGAACAAGCGATACCCCGACGAGAAGCTCATCCCCGACACCACCATGATGTGGAATGTGCCCATCGGCCGGAGATATTTTGCCGAGGCCAAGAAGATAGACGTCTATCCCGCCATCACCCGTTATCACGGGCCGGTGCTCATCGTGCACGGCTCCAAAGATGCCGTGGTGCCCGTGAGCTATGCCGAAAAGGCCATGAAAGCCTATCACAACGCCCATCTCGGCATCATTCCGGGGGCAGGGCACGGCTTCAAGCCTGAGGAAGAACGGGTGTCGCAACAGTTTATCAGGGAGTTTCTCGAACAGTAATGCCCTCGCCGCGCTGATGCCATCGTGAAGCCCCGACGGGCTGAACGCCAAGAGGCAACCCACAAAAAATGCCTCCGCGACCATCACTTCNNGAAGTGATGGTCGCGGAGGCATTTGCGCTGCCGGGCGGTGGCGGCGGCCGGCGTCAGGCTGCCGACTGCTTCACGCCCATGCGCGACTCCACCACGTTGACGATATAATCGCCGAGCTTCTCACACTCCTGAACAATATCCATGTACATCGTTCCGATGGCGTAGGTGTACTCATGGTTGTTGATGTCGGTGATATTCTCGGAGCGGAGTTGGTTGCGATAATTGTTGATTTCGTTCTCGATGTTGAACGACCGGGTCGCGTCGAGGTTCTCACGATAGCCCGACATGAGCGAATCCATCTCGCTCAGGGCATCGTCTACAAGCTCGAACATCTGCATGATATGGTTGTATTGCGGTTCGGTGAAATCCTCCTTGCCGCCGTGGCGACGGTTGATGGTGCGCGCGAGGTTGCTGCATGAGTCGCCGATGCTCTCTATCTCGGAGATCTGTCGCAGCATGGCGCGAATCTTTCCCTTGGTGTCATCGCTCAGGTGGGCATCGCTCACTTGGTCGAGATACTTCGCAATCTCGATCTCCATATTATCCGAGATGACCTCATACTTCTCGATGCGCTCATACAATTTATGGAATTTTTCGGCATCGTTCTCGCGCAACAGCTCACGCACCATGCCAAACATGCGATGAATGCGCTCGGCAAAACTCACGATTTCCTTCTGTGCCTCGAGCACCGACAGCTCGGGGGTCTTCATGATACCCACCTGAATGAAGCGCAGCCTGAAGTCGTCCTCGTCGTGGTTGGCACCGGGCTTGATGAGCCAGCACACCACCTTTTCAATCTGAGGGATAAACCATATCAGCAGGGCGGTGTTGGCCACGTTGAAGCAGGTGTGGAATGCCGCCAGCACAATGGGCAGAATGGCAGCCTTCTGCGCCACCGAGTAGTCGGTCTTCATGGGGTCATAGCCCACCATTGAACATACGAGATTGACAAAGGGATAGAACAGTGCGAGCACCCAGATGACACCAAACACATTGAAAACCAAGTGGGCCAATGCCGCGCGACGGGCTTGCGTGTTGGCCCCGAGAGCCGCGAGATTGGCCGTTGCGGTGGTTCCGATGTTCTCGCCCATGACCAAGGCGATGCCAAGATAGATGGGCAGCACGCCGGTGGAACACAGCAAGATGGTTACCGCCATGACCGCCGCGGAGCTTTGGACGATACAGGTGATGAGTGTTCCGATCAACAGAAAGATGAGAATAGACCAATGGCTGCGAATGTCAAAGCTCGAGAAGAAGGCTATGGCAGTGTCGTTGTGTGCCAAGTCGAGACTCTTGCCGGCATCGCTCAGCAGTACGAGCGAGAAGAATAGAAACGCGATTCCAAACAGGAAATCGCCCACATACCGGCTCCGCTTGGTATAGATCAGCAATATACCGACAAAGAACGCCGGGAAGACGGCCATCGTAAGGTCTACCTTGAAACCCAGCGACATGATCCATGCCGTGAGCGTGGTGCCGATGTTGGCACCCATGATCACCGAGATAGACTGCGCCAAGGTGAGGAGTCCGGCATTGACAAACGACACCGTCATCACGGTGGTGGCCGATGAAGACTGCACGGCACAGGTGATAAACGTGCCCGTGAGCATGCCGGTAAAACGATTGGTGGTCATGGCCCCGAGGATGTGTCGCAACTGCGATCCGGCCATTTTTTGAAGTGCTTCGCTCATCACCTTCATTCCATAAATGAGGAGTGCAAGTGATCCGAGGATCTTCATGAAGATAATCAAATAGTTTCCGCTCATCAAGAGAAATCTTTGAAACAGATAATACAAATATGTTGCAAAGATAATAAAAAAGGTCTTCAAACCTTATTTTTTCCCGATTTTTATTTGATGGGCGGATACTATTTAACTAAAACGGCGTGTCGCGGGCATGCATTTCCCCAGCGTCGGCATGGGCCTCAAAGCCTCATGCCCGTCCCACGACAGCCACGCCGAAGAGCTTAGAGCTTATAGAGGTCGCTCGCGGCGATAAGGTCAACCTTCTTGTCCTGCAATATTCTCTCGCAGGCCTGAAGGTCATTGGGGCGGATGATGACATTGGCGCCGTCGCCATTGGCAAACGAATAGAGGTACTCGATGAAGATGCCGTTGTCGGAGAGGTGTTTCAGGATCACGGCCAACGACCCGGGGGTGTTGGGCACGGTCATGCCGATGACATCTGTGATCTTCACCGTGAAACCGGCGTCCTTGAGCAGTTTGTGTGCCGTGTCGGGGTCGGAGACGATGCAACGCAATATGCCGAAGTCGCTGTTGTCGGCAATGCTCATGGCGCTGAGGTTGATACCGGCCTGTCCCAGCACCTCGGCCACTTGGGTAAGGCGCCCCGACTTGTTTTCAAGAAAGATGGATAATTGTTTTGCTAACATAGTAATGGGTGTTCTATGGGTTGATGATAGTGGCGGGAGAAGCGCGCGGCGCGTGGCCGGCAAGCCTCAGAGCATGCGGTTATCGATCACGCGCTTGGCCTTGCCGGTGCTGCGCTCGATGCTCTTTGGCTCTACGAGCCTCACCTTAAAACCAAGTCCGATGACGCTGCGCAACTCATCTTCGAGCTTGCGTTGCAACCTCACCATCTGAGACATCTCATCGCAGAAGTATTCCTCCTTGACCTCAACCTTCAGCTCTGCGATGTCGGTGTTGTTCTCTCGGTCTACGGTAAGCAGGTAGTGGGGGTCGAACTCTTTCAGGCTCAGGATCACCGCCTCGATTTGAGTGGGGAACACGTTGACGCCGCGAATGATGAGCATGTCGTCGCAACGACCCAAGATGCGATCCATCCTGACCAGTGTCCGACCGCAATCGCAACGCTCGCGGTGCAGCGCCGTGAGGTCATGCGTGCGATAACGCAGCAGTGGCATGCCCTCTTTGGTGAGGTGGGTGAAGCACAATTCGCCCACCGTGCCGTCGGGGAGAGGCTCGCCTGTCTCCGGGTCGACAATTTCGGGATAGTAATAATCCTCGTTCAGATGGGTACCGTTTTGGCACGCGCACTCATAGCCTACGCCCGGACCGGCGATCTCACTGAGGCCGTAAATGTCGTAGGCCTTGATGCCAAGGGTTTCCTGCAAGGTCTTGCGCATGTTCTCTGTCCACGGTTCCGCACCGAAGATGCCGACACGGAGATTGAACTCATCCTTGCTCCACGGCGACTCTTTCATGGCCTCGCCGATGAACATGGCGTATGACGGCGTGCAGCAAAGGGCCGTAGCCCCGAAGTCATGCATCAGCGTGATTTGCTTCTTGGTATTGCCCGAGGAGATGGGTATGACACTCGCCCCGATGTTTGTAGCGCCGGCATGCGCTCCCAAGCCGCCGGTGAAGAGACCGTATCCGTAGGAAATCTGGAAAATATCCTCGCGTCCACAGCCGTAAGCGGTGAAGGCACGCGAGAGGCTTTCGGTCCATGTAGACAGGTCTTTGCGGGTGTAGAGGGCCACGACAGGCTTGCCGGTGGTGCCCGAGGAGGCGTGTATGCGCACGATCTGACTCATGGGAACAGCCGCGAAACCAAAGGGATAGTGGTCGCGAAGGTCGGTTTTCTCGGTGAAAGGCAATTTCACCACGTCGTCGATGCTGTGGATATCATCGGGCGTGAGTCCCATTTCCTGAAACTTCTTGCGATAGAAAGGGGTGTTGTGATATACATATTCCACCATCTTTTTCAGTCGGCGGCTCTGGATTTCGCGCAGTTGCTCGCGATCCATACATTCCATTGTCTCATTCCAAATCATAGATGATCAGCTTAGCATTGATTGTTTACTCTTCGTTACAAAGTTACCGCTTATTTACAAGGAAGCAAAGAAAATGTCGGTATTTTTAATCAAAATTAAAGTCAAACCACATTTTTCGCTACAATTCGTTATTATAATCGGTACCAAAGTAAGGATTGGCAAGAATGATAGACAAGTCATAAAAATTATCAATTCCATTTAAATACTTGCATTTATCCATGACATTCATTGGCTTTTAGACAAACATTCGCTATCTTTGAGCATTGTAAACAGACCCATCCCAATAACTACCGTATGAAACAAAACATACATATTCGTTGCAAAAACAACGGTCAGAGTCTTGAAGTACCTATCGGAAGCATGCTCTCGGAAGTGTATCGCATGCTCGGATTGAACATGCAGTATGGCCCGATATGTGCCAAAGTGAACAACAAGGTGGAAGGCATGCACTTCCGACTGTACCACAACAAGGACATCGAATACCTTGACATGACCACCGGGTCGGGCTCGCGCAACTATGCCCGGTCGCTGTTTTTCGTGCTCTGCAAAGCCGTACACGACCTCTATCCGGGCAGCGAGCTATCCATAGACATACCCGTGAGCAACGGATACTATGTGGATTTGCAGATCGGGCACGCCGTGGATCAGGAAGACGTGGAGCGCATACGCGAAAGAATGCAGCAGATCATTGACAAAAAAATGCCCATCACCCGCCACGAGATACCCACCGAAGATGCCATCCGAATGTTTGAGACGAAAGGCGACGAGGCCAAAGTGAAGCTGCTCAAAAGCAAGGGTTCGATCTATACCACATATTATCAGATAGACGATTATGTGGACTATTATTATGGTGCGCTGCTGACCAACACCTCGAAAATATACCTCTTCGGGCTCGAGAAATATTACGACGGATTGCTGTTGCGTATTCCCGACCTGAGAAATCCCGGCGAATTGCCTGAGATGACACAACAAGACAAGATGTTCGAGATATTCAAAGAGCACCATCGTTGGCAAGGCATCATGGGCGTGAGAACCGTCGGCGACTTCAATGAAATCGTGGAACAGGGGCGCGCCACAGACCTGATCAACGTGTCGGAAGCATTGCAGGAGAAAAAAATATCGCACATTGCCGATGAGATCGCGAGTCGGAAAGACGTGAAATTGGTGCTTCTCGCCGGTCCGTCGTCATCGGGAAAGACCACCACCTGCAAGCGACTGAGCATACAACTGCTGGCCAATGGCATCAAGCCCCTGCAAATATCGCTCGACGATTACTTCGTAGACCGACTGCA
>DBQL01000096.1:7823-15607 GCA_002305235.1 Prevotella sp. UBA1395
CAGATTCCCGAGGCACAGAAGTTCAGGGTGTATGTCTCGGCACTCACCACCATCCTGCTCGACGACCACAACTACATCCCCACAACCGATAACCGCCTCTTGCGCCGCATCATCAGGGATTACAAATACCGTGGCGTGACGGCACAGGAAACCATCAGACGGTGGCCGTCGGTGCGTGCCGGTGAGGGAAAATGGATTTTCCCCTATCAGGAAAACGCCGATGGCATGTTCAATTCGGCGATGATCTTCGAGCTGGCTGTCATCAGGCAGCAGGCCGAGCCACTGCTCGAGCTGGTGCCCGAAAACTGCGAGGAGCATGCCGAAGCCTACCGATTGAGCAAGTTCCTGCAATATATCAAGCCCATCCCCAACCGCGACATCCCTCCCACCAGCCTGCTGAGGGAGTTTCTTGGCGGCAGTTCGTTCAAATATTGAGTATCGCCAGACACCCCCTATCCCATCCCGCCCTGACCGGACAGCCTCGTCATTCCCCGCCGGCGAGGCTCATCCGGCCGGCGTTCCATACCACCGAGGGCAACCACCAAGGCCCTTCTCATTTTATTAAATAGTGTAAAACTTTTGGCATTTCAGAAATTTAACAATATCTTTGCAATCGTTTTGCGGCAATAGCTCAGTTGGTAGAGCACGACCTTGCCAAGGTCGGGGTCGCGAGTTCGAGTCTCGTTTGCCGCTCTTTTGTAATTAGATCCATTGCCGCAATGGTGGAATTGGTAGACACGAGGGACTTAAAATCCCTTGGCCAGTAATGGCTGTGCGGGTTCGAGTCCCGCTCGCGGCACATTCCTAAAAAAAAAAATTATTATGCGTAGCCATCTAATCCTTTCATTATCCGTTGTCTCAGTTTTAGCTTTTTCCTCTTGTTCAAAATTGGGACCATTGTCTGCCGACAATTTCACCGTAACCCCCAACCCGCTCGAAACCGAGGGCGGCAAGGTGCCGGCAACCATCAATGGCATGTTCCCCGCCAAGTATATGAAATCTAAAGCCGTAGTGACCGTTATCCCCGAACTGCGCTATGGCAACCAGCAGAAGGCCCAAGGCCAGAGCGCCACGTTCCAAGGCGAGAAGGTGATGGGCAACAACCAGACCGTATCTTATAAGGTAGGCGGACGCTATACCATGAAGACGGCATTCGATTTCGTACCCGACATGCAGCAGAGCGAGATGTATCTCACCTTTGACGCACGCCTTGGCAAGAAAAAAGTGAATATCCCTGCCGTCAAAGTAGCCACCGGAGTACTGTCCACTTCAGAGCTTTACAAGCAGACACTCATGAATGCCGGAGGCTGCATCGCACCCGATTCGTTCCAGCGCGTGAAAGCCAAGAAGACCGAAGCCAACATCAAGTTCCTTGTCAACCAGGCCAACCTGCGCAAGAGCGAACTGAAAAACAACTCGGTCAAGGAGTTCATCGCCATGCTCAAGAATATCAATGCCGACCGCGAGGGCCTCAACCTGAAGAATGTAGAGGTACAGGCTTACGCTTCGCCCGAAGGCGGATTTGCCTTCAACGACAAGCTCGCCGGCAAGCGTCAGAATACCAGCGAGGGGTATGTCAAGCAGCAACTCAAGGCCGCCCAACTCGCCGATGCCAACATCGACGCACGCTATACCGCACAAGACTGGGACGGTTTCAAACAGCTTGTACAGGCCAGCAACATTCAAGACAAGGACGTGATTCTTCGCGTTTTGGAAATGTACAAAGACCCCGAACAGCGTGAACAGCAGATTCGCAACATGAGCGAGGGCTTCCGTGAGCTGGCAGACGGCATCCTGCCCGAACTGCGTCGCAGCAGGCTCATCATCAATTACGAGACCGTGGGACGCTCCGACGAGCAGATCAAGGAGCAGTATGCCGCCGATCCCGCAGTCCTTACCCCCGACGAACTGCTCTATGCGGCGAGCTTGGAACAGAATGCCGGCAAGAAGGAGGCTATCTACAAGAAGACCGCCGAGATCTACGACAAGGATTACAGGGCATTCAACAACCTTGCCACATTGGCCTTCAACGAGGGCAACGAGGCCAAGGCCAAGGAATACATACAGCAGGCACTGAGCAAGAACAGCAAGGCTCCCGAGGCATTTGCTAATCTCGGACTCATCGCTCTGAAGAACGGTCAGTTGACCGAGGCAGAGAAACAGCTCTCCAATGCCATCGACGCCAACGGCTTCGGAGAGGTTCTCGGCAACCTGAACATTGCCAAGGGCAACTATGCCACCGCCGTTCAGAACTTCGGGCAAAGCACTTCCAACAGTGCGGCATTGGCCCAAATCCTGAACAAAGACTATGCCTCGGCAGCGGCAACACTGCAAGCAGTGAAGAATCGCGACGCCATGACCGACTATCTCACCGCCGTAGTGCTCAACCGTCAGGGCAACACCGGCTCTGCCAAGGAATACCTTCGGAAAGCCACTTCGGCCTCTTCGGCACTGGCCGCATACGCTGCCAAGGACTTGGAGTTTGCCAACTTGAAGTAAATACCCTATTTTGTCAAAAAGCATAAAGCCTTTTGCCCTTGAGCAAAAGGCTTTTTAAATTCACCACAGCATGTACAAACAGCTCATTCTCGGACTCCTCGCCACACTCGTCTTAGGCTCTTGCGGCGTAGACAGCAAGCACTTCAGGTTAGAGGGCAGAATCCTGAACATGAATCAAGGAGAGTTTTATGTCTACAACGATGAGGGCATGGTGGCAGGCATCGACACCATCAAGGTGAACGGCGGACGCTTTGTCTACGAGATGCCTTGCGACCGACCCACCACGCTTATGCTTGTCTTTCCCAACTATTCCGAGCAACCCATCTTCGCCCAACCGGGGAAATCGGTGGATGTCAAGGGTGATGCCTCACACCTGAAGGAGCTGGAAGTGGAAGGCACCGACGACAACGAACTGATGTCGAAGTTCCGCGCGCAGACGGCCAGTGCCTCGCCACCCGAAATCAAGAGAGACGCCATGCGTTTCATCGAAGACCATCCGCAGTCGGCGGTGGGACTGTTCTTGGTCAGGAAATACTTTGTCGTCACGCCCGAGCCCGACTACAAAGAGGCGGCGAGACTCATCAAGATCATGACCGGCAAACAAACGGGCAACGGACCGCTCAACCGCCTTGCCACGCTCATCAAGAGCTACGAGTCGACCGCCACGGGCACCAAGCTCCCCACGTTTACCTATTATGACTCCAAAGGGCGGCCGGTGTCGTCGTCCGAATTGTCTGCCGGCACCGCCGTCATTTGCAGTTGGGCCTCGTGGAGTTACGACAGCATGGACCAGCTGCGAGCCGTCAAGCAGGCGCAACGCAAGTCGGGAGGACGGCTCACCGTGGTCTCCATCTCGGTAGATGGAAGCAAGGCCGAGTGCGACCAACAGCTCAAGCGCGACTCCATCACGTGGAAAAACATCTGCGACGGCAACATGTTCGAGGGCAAGGCCATCCGCCAATTGGGGCTGGCAGAGATTCCCGACAACATCATCGTCAAGAACGGACGCATCGTCGCGAGGGGCGTTCCCACCAAGGATCTGCAACAGACCATCGAGCGACACCTGTAACCATCATCCGCCACTAACCTCTGAAACACCACATCCATGCTTGTCAAATCATACAGCGCGGCAGTCAACGGACTCGAAGTGACGCCCGTAACGATTGAGGTCAGTCTCAACAAGGGGGTGATGTATCATCTCACCGGCCTTGGCGACGAGGCCGTGCGCGAGGGCCGCGACCGCATTGCCGCGGCCATGCTGCACAATGGTTTCCATTTCCCCAAGGCCGACATCACGGTCAACATGGCACCCGCCGACCTGAAAAAAGAGGGTAGCAGTTTCGACCTGCCGCTGGCCGTGGCCATCCTTGCGGCCGACGGCCAAACCGCCCCACAGCAGCTCGACCGCTACATGATGGTGGGCGAGCTGAGCCTCGACGGCTTTCTGCAACCGGCCAAGGGCGTGCTTCCCATCGCCATCAAGGCGCGGACCGAAGGCTACAAGGGCCTCATCGTGCCCCGTGCCAATGTGCGCGAGGCAGCCATCGTGAACCGAATCGACGTGTATGGCATGGATACGATGGTCGACGTGCTCGATTTTCTGTCGGGCAAACGAACGTTTGAGCCTACCGTGGTAGACACCCGCAAGGAGTTTTACGAACAGCAATACAAGTTCGACCTCGACTTCGCCGACGTGCGGGGGCAGGAGAATGTGAAGCGCGCCTTGGAGGTGGCGGCCGCCGGCGGACACAACATCATCATGATAGGCCCGCCGGGTAGCGGCAAGTCGATGATGGCCAAGCGCCTGCCATCCATCCTCCCGCCACTCACCTTGGGCGAGAGTCTCGAGACCACACAGATCCATTCCGTGGCCGGACTGCTGCCCCGCCTCTCGGCATTGATCTCGCAACGGCCGTTCCGCTCGCCCCATCACACCATCTCTGAGGCCGCCCTCGTGGGCGGAGGGGCCAACCCCATGCCCGGTGAGATCAGTCAGGCACACAACGGCGTGCTGTTTTGCGATGAGCTTCCGGAGTTCAACAAGCACACCTTGGAGGTGTTGCGGCAGCCCTTGGAAGACCGCGTCATCACCATCAGCCGCGCCAAATACACGGTCACCTTCCCTTGCTCGTTCATGTTTGTGGCCTCGATGAATCCCTGTCCGTGCGGCTATTATGGCGATCCCACCCACCATTGCGTGTGCACGCCGGGCCAGATACAGAAATACCTGAACAAGATCTCCGGCCCGCTCATGGACCGCATCGACCTGCAATGCGAGATTGCCGCGCTGCCCTTCAGCGACATCAGCAAGGCCTCGCCGGGCGAGCCGAGCGAGCATATCCGTGAGCGCGTCATTGCCGCGAGGGCCATCCAGACCGAGCGATTCAAGGAATATGCCAACGTGCACTGCAACGCGCAGATGTCCGAACGGATGATTCACCGCTACGCCGAGCCCGACCACGAGGGCTTGGAGCTGCTGCGCACGGCGATGGAGCGTCTCTCGCTGTCAGCAAGGGCATACAGCCGCATCCTCAAGGTGGCACGCACCATTGCCGACCTTGCCGGAAGCGAGCGTGTGTTGTCGGCACATCTCGCCGAGGCCATCGGCTATCGCAATTTGGACAGGGGCGATTGGGCGGAAAGATAACTATTGATTCAAAATATTTATAAATGATGATAGTAAGTCGAAAGTCTATAATAGTTAATACGTTGCTATTGTATTTCGTGCATATTGCCTTTGCCCAAACAAATACTGGCAACGAATACTACGAGAAGGCATACACAAAAATGGCAGATATGCTTGACGATAAGGCTCCTTTATCTATCTGTCGAGCAGTCTTTATGGCAGAATGGGCTTACCTTGATGGTAATCTGGATTACGAAAAAGACTTCTGTGAACCTATACAGAAAGATGTTGCCTATGTGAAACGATGGATGGCTGCCAACAACCTGTCGCAATACAAAACAGCAAAACAGATAGCTCTATGCAATTTCTTTTTCTATCCATGGTCGGGTAATGGACAGACACCATTCAGATACGATTTCGATGAAAAGGAACGTTGGGAACATCAATTGGTGTCAAGAGTGCTTAAAACGCACAAAGGTCAATGTCACTCCCTTCCATGGACATTTATGCTATATGCAGAAGAGTTGGGGGCCAATGCCTATCTTGCCAGAGCGCCTCGCCATTGCTATATAATGTATAAGAACGAAGACAACCAATTTCCGGAAGAATGGGTAAACGTAGAATTGACATCCCAGCAATACATCCCAACATGGGCTAACAAAGAGCAATACGAGATAAAAGATTCTGCTGTGATAGTTGGAACTTACTTGACTCCTCTGAGCAAAAAGGAGATAATTGCCTATCAACTATCAGAACTTGCATTGTCTTACTACACAAAATACAGAATATGTGATGCGTTCACGCTAAAATGCACAACAAAAGCATTAGAATACTATAAAATGAATCCGAACGCCATCATCATCAAAGAAAGATCATTGGAAAACCAACTGATTAATCATCTAAGATTAAACGGAGGATATAGGGATTCCATTACAGACAATATTGATAGAGAACTGTCGCAATGTTCCATAGATCTAAGGAATACCCACTGGACTCAAGAAACAGAAGAGTTACGGCGAAAGTGGAATAAGACGAAGGAAGATATTGACAGTATAAAACAAAACGCTATAATCATAAAATAGAACCAATATGTGGAGAATTAAAAGAACATTGGCGTCAGTTGCACTGTTAATCATTGCAATCAATGCCAACGCATGGCCTTGGCTTTCACCCTATGCCTATTGCTTCAATAATCCGATAAAGTTTATTGATCCTGATGGAGAAAGACCAAAAGCTGCTGAAGCTGCACTGATGGCTGCATATGTTTATGGAGTTAATGTTAGTAATTACAGAGAACAATTGAAATCTGCAGGTTGGGAAATATCCGCTTTTCCAACATCAATTCAGATGAACTACACCCGTTTAAATCAAAATGGTTTACAATCAGCACTATTTCAACGCACAGTAGATGGTGTTACAGAATATGCCTACGTTTACGCAGGGACAAACTCTTTTGAAGATGCTGTTGAAGACGTAGCACAACTTGCTGGTGCCGCCCCACAGTACCATACCGCTATTAATAACGCAAAGACATTGTCTAATGAATTAGGAAAAAAAGAATTGACATTTGTTGGTCACTCCCTTGGTGGAGGGGAGGCTATCGCTTCTAGTATGGCTACAGGAAGGGCTGCAATAACCTTTAACCCTGCAGCTGTAAGTGGGTTGACGAAACAATTTGAAGGATTAAACAAAACTCCTAAAATTGTGAATTATCGTGCTATAGGAACAAAAATTGGTATCGGAAATATAAGAATCGGTGGAGATATGCTGAATAATCTTCAAGAAAAGATAGGTCTTTCTCTACCGGGAAAGACAATAGGAATTCCAACGGGGATAATACCAACTCATACTATAGATGACTTCTTGAAACATAAGCTCCCAGAACCATGAAAAAATTATTAAAATGGGTATCTTCAATATTGTTCCTTTTATTCTTTTTTCAATACTGTGTCTATCATAACATAACACACATGAGCGAAGAAGAATTAGAATGGATAACAAATAGACATGAGGGAGAAGTAATGTATTTTAAAACCGCCGAAGGGAAGCAAGATACTGTTGTTATATGCAGAATTGAAATTTCCAATTCTTTGAATCCTTTCAATATGTCATACTTTAATACAAGTAACACGGAGTATATAGCAGGGGGAAGCATCGATTATAGGTTTAACAGAACAACCGGTTGCGAAGGTACCTTTTATGTGCAAAAAACAGATAATAGCAAACCTCTTTGTTTCTCAGGTGGACTACTTGAAAGATGGTCAAGATTTATTGCACTGAAACAGATAAGTTTAAAAATCAACAACGTCACGCTGAATGATATTGTTTTTTTTGATGAAAGCAATACAGAACAAATAAGAGATTCTGCTCAAGAAAATCCAATAACGAGTTATGCATGGAGTAAGAAACATGGACTTGTTCAGTACACATTTAAAGATGGAACAAACTTTACCAGAACAGACATCGGAAATCCATAACAAAAGGAAAAATATAGTTAGAAGCAATGCAAAAGTGAGAAATAAGCAGACCACATTTTCTTAGACCGCATCGACCTGCAATGCGAGATTGCCGCACTGCCCTTCAGCGACATCAGCAAGGCCTCGCCGGGCGAGCCGAGCGAGCATATCCGCGAGCGCGTGTTGTCGGCACATCTCGCCGA
>DBQL01000211.1:0-1770 GCA_002305235.1 Prevotella sp. UBA1395
AAATGACACAAAATGCGCTGTTTTTTTTTAGATTTTTTTTCAGCACCGTGTTTCGACAGGGTCTTTACGGCAACGGCCATGCGCAAGCAGCAAGAGGGCACCATGATGCCCTTGAAAGATTCAAGTAATCTATATACCGTAGTTTTTGGGAAAGATGCAGGGGTCGCCAAAACAGTCTCATCATCTCGCAGAAGCGATCTGTCTCATCGCCTTTCGAAAGCTATTTTACCGTCTCGCAGAAGCTGTCTGTCTCATCGCTTTGCGAAAGCTATTTTACCGTCTTTGACTTATATCAGATTTACTTTGCATCGTTTTTACAACTAAAATTAAGATGGAAAGTAAATCTGATCTAAGTCAATGAAATCGTGGGTGCGATCGGTGGCCGCACAGCCCGTCATGCCACGCCCCGCACACGCCCATTCGACAGCAACGGCGGGGCGGGGACGACATGGGTCACACGTGTTTCAGATGCTCGGGAATCACGGGCATGGCACCGTTCTGCGTGCAGACAAATGCACTGACGTTCACCCCGATGCGATGGGCCTCGGCAATGGGTTTGCCCGAGAGGATGGACGCCACGAAGGCCCCGGTGAACGAGTCGCCCGCCCCCACGGTGTCGGCCACTTCGACCTTGGGGGTCTCGCAGAACGACATCGCGCCGCGCGAGAACACGTAACTGCCGTTCACGCCGCAGGTGAGGATGAGCATGTCGAGATTGTACTTGCCGAGGATGAGCCAGCACTTGTTCTCGATGTCGAGGCCGGGATAGCCAAACATCCGGCCGATGACCACCAGCTCCTCGTCGTTGATCTTCATCACGTTGCTGCGCCTGAGCGACTCCTGAATGACCTCCTTGGAATAGAAATGCTGTCGCAGGTTGATGTCGAAGATGCGCATGCAGTGCTTGGGGGTGGCGTCGAGGAACCGGTAGATGGTCTCTCGCGACACCTCATGGCGCTGGGCCAGCGAGCCGAAGCACACCGCGTCGCACCGCCGTGCCAGCGCTTCAAGCTCGGGAGTGAACGGAATGTTGTCCCATGCCGAGCCTTCCATGATGTCGTAAGTGGCCACGCCATCCTCGTCGAGCGTCACCTTCACCTGTCCGGTGGGATAGTCCACGCGCGGCATCACGGTCTTCAGGCCGTTGGCGGCCAATGCCTCTACCGTCTCGTCGCCCAGCGCGTCGCGGCCGATGGCACTCACGGCGTAGGCCTCATAGCCAAACTGCGAGGTGTGATAGGCAAAGTTTGCCGGTGCACCGCCAATCTTGCGACCGTCGGGCAGACAGTCCCACAGCGCCTCGCCCAGTCCCACGATCACGCCCGTAGTCTTCTGTGCCGTCCCCGCAGCCTCGCCCGGGGCAGAGGCCGACGACACGGCCTGTGAGCACTTTACAAATGTTTCGTTCATATCTTATCGTTATTTTTGCGATGAATCATTGATTGTTTCCTTTCGCGGGGCAGAGGGTGCCCCGTCCTCCAAGGTTACCGACATCGGGGTGAGACTGTAAAAGGCGAGATAGACCACGCCGCAAGCCATGACCGCCACGGCCCCCACCTGTCCGATGGCATCACTGGCCACACCCATGAGCAGCGGGAAGATGGTTCCTCCGAAGAGTCCCATGATCATCAGTCCCGATATCTCGTTCTGCCGTTTCCGGTCAGAGAGAATGGCCTGCGAGAACACGAGCGAGAAGATGTTGGAGTTGCCATAGCCCACGAGCGCGATGGCCACATAGAGCACGGGCTTGGTCTCGCCCACCGCGAGGCC
>DBQL01000211.1:1784-2086 GCA_002305235.1 Prevotella sp. UBA1395
CTCATCACCCGGAGGAAGAACGTGCCGGTGAAACAGCCTATGGTGCGGAAGATGAAATAGAGCGACGTGGCAAACGCGGCCTCGTTGAGCGTCATGCCGAGACGCTCCATCAGGATTTTCGGGGCCGTGGTGTTGGTGCCCACGTCTATGCCCACATGGCAAATAATGCCGACAAACGAGAGCACCACGGTCTTGGTGAACAGCGAGCGGTACAGGCCCATGCCGGCATTGCGCCCGCCCTTGTCGGCCACGGCCGCGCGGCGGCCTGTGACCGGCTCGTCGATGGGGGTGGCCCAGAGCAT
>DBQL01000211.1:2112-2963 GCA_002305235.1 Prevotella sp. UBA1395
GCGATGGCCTTGACAAACTGTCCGAAGGTGAGCATCGCGGCGAGATTGCCGCCGGTGATGACCGACTGCACCAACGGGTTGAGCGAGGTCTGCATCAGGGCGTTGCCGATGCCCAACAGCGAGAACGACACCAGCATCATGGCGAACGACTCGCCGAAAAGGGGCAGCAGCAGCGACACGACGGTGATCGCGAGCGAGAGCAGCACGGTCTTCTTGCGGCCGATACGGTTCATCAGCATGCCCGTGGGCACGGAGAAGATGAGAAACCAGAAGAACACCAGCGAAGGCAGGATGTTGGCCGTGGCGTCGCTCAAGGCGAAATCGGCCTTCACATAGTTGGACGCGATGCCCACGAGATCGACAAATCCCATCGCAAAGAAGCACAGCATCACGGAGACCATTGAAATTTTAGTCGCACTGCTCATTGTCGTTACCTTTTATAGCATAGATTTTTATTTTGACCTTGCCCTTGACCGATACCTTGTTGTAGGGCGTGGTGGGGAACACGAGATTGGTCATCGACATCTTGCCGTCGGCATCGAACACCTCGATGCTGCACTTATCGATGAACACGCGCAGCTGCCTCACCCTGCCGGCCGCGAGGCGTTCCTTGTGAATATGTGGCATACTGCGCATTATCACACACCCTTTGCACGTTACCCGTATGGCTGTGCCGGGACCATGCGGCCGACCACCCGTGCAAAGATAAGAAAAACGATTGAACATCGCCATGTTTCCCCATAAAAATAAGCTGTCGGTCCATTACACGCCCCATGACGCCCCACGTGCCTGCCCTCGACCACAAACGTATAACCACATGGCACACAACCGGTTGCATCTGCACGCCGTCG
>DBQL01000211.1:2993-4916 GCA_002305235.1 Prevotella sp. UBA1395
GATAGCTTTCGCGCGACGATTCGATAGCTTTCGCAAACCGACCAAACCGAGATGGCAAAAGCACCTGAAAACAGAGGCGAAACTCAAAACCATGTCACCGAAAGCAAGTACGGCCCATCCCTCCACCCATTCCCCACTCCAAAATCCCCATTCATCATTCAAAATTCCTCATTCCTCATTCAGAAAGCTTTCCATTCCCCACTCAAAATTCCTCATTCGTCATTCAGAAAGCTCTCCATTCCCCACTCAAAATTCCTCATTCGTCATTCAGAAATCTCCTCATTCCCCACTCAAAATTCCTCATTCCTCATTCCTCATTCCCACGGTTTTTTGTACTTTTGCATTCGCAATGAAAAGTATTCAGAAAGCGTTTCTTCAGCTCCATCTCTCGGTGCTGTTGGCCGGTTTCACCGGTCTGTTCGGCAAGCTCATCATGCTGCACGAGGTTCCCCTCGTGTGGTATCGCATGCTGTTCACCGCCGCCATCCTCTTGGTCTTCGTGGGTGTGCCCCGTGTCTCGACGCGCAAGATGGGCGCACTGGCATGGGTGGGTGCACTGCTCGGCCTCCACTGGATGCTGTTCTACGGGTCTATCAAGGCTTCCAACATCTCCATCGGGGTGATATGCTACTCTTTGGTGGGCGTTTTCACGGCATTTTTCGAGCCGTTGCTGTTCCATCGTCGTGTGCGATGGAGCGAGGTGGGGTTTGCCATGCTCACCCTTTGCGGCCTGCTGTGCGTGTTCTCGTTTGACGCCCGCTACCGTTATGGCATCCTCATCGGCGTGGCCTCGGCCGCCGTGGCCGCCCTTTACTCGGTGTTCAACAAGAAGATCTGTGCCGATGTGCGCAGTCGCACGGCCTTGTTCTACCAGATGTGGGGCGGACTGTTGGTGGTATCGGCCATCGCCCCGCTCTATCTCCGCGTGTTCCCCTCCGCCACCGCCGTGATGGTCGTGCCCCAAGGCCGCGACCTGTGGTGGCTCCTTGCCCTGTCGCTGTTTTGCACCGTGGGTCTGTACATCCTGCAGATACAAGCCCTGCGCCGGCTGTCGGCCTTCACGGTGAATCTCAGCTTCAACCTCGAGCCGATGTACACCATCCTCATTGCCCTCGTGTTTTTTGGCGAGGCGCGCCAGCTCAACCTCTCGTTCTATGCCGGCATGGCACTCATCCTCACGAGCGTGACGCTGCAGACGTGGCGCAGCCTGCGCGAGAAGCGTGCCGGCACAGAGGCAACACCCCTTAACACCCCATCGGTATGAGTAGCACGACGAAAGGTTATCTCTGCGGCGTGGTGGCCGCCGTGTCTTACGGCACCAACCCCTTGGGTGCCCTGTGGCTCTATGAAGACGGNNCTGCTGGCCCTGATGCTCGCCGCGCGGCGCACGAGCTTTGCCCTCACCGTCTCCGAGGCGAAGGTCATCGGAGCCTTGGGAATGCTCTTCGCCGCCTCGTCGATCACCTATTATTACAGTTTCAAGTTCATGGCAGCCGGCTTGGCCTCCACCATCCTGTTCTTCTATCCGGTGATGGTGGCGGTGATCATGGCCGTGTTTTACGGCGAACGGGTCACCCGCTCCACCGTGACGGCCATCCTGCTGTCGCTGGCGGGCATCGCACTGCTCTACCGTGGCGACGGCACCTCGACGCTGAGCCTCACGGGCATGGCCCTGATCATCGTCTCGGCACTCACCTACGCGGTCTATATCGTGGTGCTCAACCGCAGCCATGTGCGCCTGTCGTCGGTGAAGCTCACGCTCTATGTGCTCCTCATCTGTGCCCTCGCCAACGCCCTGTGGATAGCGGCCGACCCGGGGTCGGCGTTCCAATGGCTGCCCACCCCGCGGTCGTGGCTCTGCGCCTTGGGTCTGGGCCTGCTGCCCACCGTGCTGTCGCTGGTGATGATGGCCGTGGCGGTGAA
>DBQL01000024.1 GCA_002305235.1 Prevotella sp. UBA1395
CTGAGCATTCATCGTTACTAACTTGTCCATAGTGATTACAATCTTTTTACTGATTAACGTGACAAAGATAAGTCGGTTTGGTGTAAACGCACCCATCGCACACTCAAAAAAAAACGAAAACACCACATTCTTTGACCTAAATCAACATGCAATATTTATCCGGAATCAGAGCATCCCCGCTACTTCCGGGCTGTTCATTCCATGCAACGAATCCGTGCCGTGGCCTGTTACCGCGGTCATGCTCACGACGGGAAACGCGTGCCCGCCGACCGTAGCAAAACCCGTGCCGTGCATGATCACGTCCCCGAGGCGTGTATTTGCCCCGCAAGGCTCTCCTATCACCTCCGACCGTACAGAGCATCGCCCGGTGGCGGCAATGCGGCGGCCCGTGCCTCACCCTTCCGTGACGAGGACTACAAGGCAGGCCACTCGCCATGACCGTCAACACGGCCGAAAGATATCGGACGAAATTGGAAAAATACCGTTTTTGAAAGATTCTGGCATTAAAAAACTTGTCAATTCGGATTAATTTTATAATTTTACCAAAAAATAACTCAAAATCATAAAAACAACGACGGGATAAAGCCGACATTTGCCGCCAAGGGTGACATCCACACCCCCGAGGCTGTCGCTCCTTGATAAAAAAAAGTCCCCGTCGAGTTGCCGAAACACGTGTCGCGGCGGCGCAAAGCCTAAATGAATACAATGTCGAAATGTCATGCTGAGATATTCTATATTCTCCCTAATGCCAATGTTCGTCACCCTCGTATGGATTGTCATCTTGGCCACAGACAAACAACGAGACATGCCACGCAGGTTTTTGGCGTTCTTCTTTTTCATCTCTTTCCTCAATTATCTGGCCCATGCCTCATTCTTTCTGCATGAGTACGAGTTGTTCGCTTTCTTGGACAACCTGTGGGTATTCACCTCGTTGTCGGGATACCCGCTGTATTATTGCTATCTGCGTCTGCTCACCAAAGACAGTCGCATCTATTGGAAATGGGTACTGGTGCTTGTGCCTGCCATCGCCATGTCGCTCTTTTCGTTTGCCATCTATTTCCTGATGTCACCGCAGGAGCTGCATATCTTCATCCATCAAGTGATGTATCACGAGCAGCCGCTTTCGGCGACATTGCCCTTGTTGGTACGCCTTCAGATACTCAGACTGCTGCTGTTCAAATGGATTTTCGCGCTGCAACTGCTGTGGGTGGTGCCCTGCGGCTTCCGGCTCATCACCAATTATGACAAGAGATTGGTGCATTTCTACTCCGACACGCAGGGGCGAAAACTGCAATCGTTCAAGACACTGATCATCGGCTTTCTGTTCGCCTCGTTCATTTCCATCCTCTCAAGCAGCATCGGCAAGGACTTTTTCATCGAGAACAAATGGATGGTCATCATTCCATCGGTACTCCACACAGTGTTTCTGAGCTGGGTAGCTTATGCCGGATACATGCAGAGATTTACCATCGCCGACTTCAACCGCGACATACAGACCTACCGCAAGGAGCGGCATAAGATGGCGGAGGAGACCGAGACGCTGCCCATCATCCGGTCGGACCTTGCCCAACAGTTGGCCCGCGTGCTGTCCGAGGAAAAATTGTTCACAGACCCCAACCTCAAGATATCCGACCTTGCGCTGCGCCTGAACACCAACCGCTGTTATATATCGCGGGCCATCAACGTGGATATGAACACCGATTTCTGCAGTTGGGTGAACAACTATCGCGTGGACTACGCCAAGCGCTTGATGAACGACACCGACCGGGAACTGAGTATCGAGACGGTGGCCGAGATGTCGGGATTCTCCAATCTCACCAATTTCTACCGGGTATTCAAGAAGCACACCGATGTGACCCCGGGCCATTATCGCAAGCAGAAAAAGCGATGACCTCGGCCTGACACCATATTTCGGCTCAGAATCGGTCATGGATCTTTCGGCCGTATCTTTCCGGCCGTTTCGCCCAAAGTGTCTGTCTCGCACGCAAAAGGCTTGGTGTGGGACGGGTGTCTTGTCATTGACCACCATTTCTGCGACAGGCAGAAACCACCCTTTCGATGTAAAAAAACACCGTGCCGCCGACATGCCTCGCAAGGAGAATGCCGATCGGCAGGGAGAACGCCGTGCCCCATCTGTTGATTAAAATATCCATAAAAACACAGTTTTATACGATTTGTTAATAACCATATACGATTTGTATATAAGAAAAGCACCTATATATCTTAATTTTGTGAGCGGATACAGTTGAAAACCTGATGACCTTTCATCCCACAAGCAGGAAAATATCAAAACCATCAAAATAGAGCCTATGGAAAAGATTACGCTTATCAAACACCGAAATCACTCTTGAACGGTCTCCACCATGTGCGGCGCGGCATGCGTGACCTATTCGTCGCACGAGAAAACTCCGCATTGCCATGTCTCCGCGACAGGGCGCACACGGCAATAGCCGTCAGGCCGCAGACCGGCAAAATAGCCGGCAATGACTGTCGAAAGCCTCAAGCACCCTCTCTGTTACACTGCGAGAGCACCGTCCCTGCCTTTTGGCTCGACAACGAGCCTCAGACAAGGGCCTCCGTCAATCACAATCATCCAACATTGTCTTAATTCTAATGGATATGAAAAAAATCTTCAAACACCTGTTTATGGTAGTCTGCTTGCTGATAATGATCATACCTACGGCAGCGGCACAAGACAACACCACATGGGAAAAAGCCCTAACCATCACTCCCGGCGAAGATGTGATCACCACATTCGTGCCCAACAGCATCGAGACCTTATGGTATAAATTAGAAGTCAAGGCCGGGACATGTTACGAAATACCGTTTCCACCTTATTCCTACTCTCTATACAGAGGTCCGGCGGAAGGCTCGAGCGACCTTCGGCCCGAACGCTATTCCTACAATGATTCGTATATCAACTTCAGGGCCATACAATATCAATCCCAAGCCTCGGGGGTGCTATACATCGAATGCAGGTATGTCGCTGCAATAGGTAAGACCATCAAATGGAACATCATCGAGGTAACCGACAACCGGGTGTACAACAACGCCGAAGCCATAACGGCGGGGCAGACAGCGACCGTTCCTGCCGGACAGCTCAACCGATGGTACAAGGTAAGCCTGCAAGCCGGCACGTATTACCACCTGACAGGTGGCGATATCGAGGGGTGTGCCGTGCTCGATGGCCCCGAGGGGAACATACTCGCACGCAAAGGGCAGGTGTTCAAAGCCGGACAAAGCGGTGATTATTACATTTGGGCGACTTTGTCACAAACGGCATCCGAGACACTGGACAAACAACCATTTGTGAAAATCAGCGACATCACCCTGCCCGAGAACAACAGCCAAGCAAAGGCGCTGGAACTGACATTGGATAAAGAAGTGAGCTACTCGCATATCATGGGCAACGCGCTCTATTTCACGGCCGACCTCGTGGCAGGCAAGACTTACGAGCTTGTGGCCGGTTCCTCTTCCCAGTTTGACATGGAGATGATCGAAATCACCAATGCCAATTTAGAATCCCAAAAAACAGAAAAAACATACAACGCGGGCTTGATGGCCAACACGATCGTTGCCAAAGCCACAGGCACATATCACGTCACGTGTATCTCCTACTACGACAAGCAACAGCTCTATGGGCTTACTCTCAAAGAGATGAACGACCGGCGGCTGTGCGCAAACGCCGTGACCATCACCGAAGGCACGACGACAACCTATAACCATCTGACCCTTTCGGACCTGTGGTGGAAGAAAGAAATGAAGGCCGGTAGCAGATATTATTTCAATCTCGAGAACCATGACTATTCCGTCTTGTCACTCTATGCCGACTGCGGCACGGAGCAGCCACTGGCAGACGACATAAAAGGGAAGGACTTCTCACCCACCACCGACGGCATATACTATCTGAAGTCACACGTCGAGCATCCGCCCTACAATGGCATTGAGGACAACAGTCTGACTGTCGGAAGATATGACAAGCAGGACAACACCACCGCAGACAAGGCCAAAGTCGTGAATATCGGCGAATTCATCATGACAAGTTTCAGCGATGGAAAAAAACCTGTGGTACAAGGTATCTCTAAAGGGTGGTCATATCTATGAGCTGTATACCCAAAAAACATCCGACTATATCTACATCTATGAAGCCGGGCATGAGGACAGAGATGTCATACAAAGCGGATGGGGAACGTCCGGTATTTTCCTCGCGCCGGAAAAAGACGGCATCTATTCCATACAACATACCTTCCAAAACGATAGCCAACCGTTCTTCTGGAGCATCAATGAGGTGAACGATAACCGCGTAAGACAATATGCCGTGAGTATCGACATGGACAAGGATATCGACACGCCCGATAAACCATTCCACAGCAACAACAGATATTGGTATAAGTTCAATGCCAAGGCCGACACTTTCTACGAATTCGATCTGAGCAAGGCTTACAATGGTGGAACTTGGTATTCGGCAAACGACATGCTCGCCATTTATCTTGGTGACGAGACCACTGAAAAAGCAAGATTCATCCGTTCAAAACAACTTTTCCACTCGGAAAAAGACCAAGTGATCTATTTGGAACTGAACTATAATGCCGAAGCAAGTAAGTACGCTTGGAGAGTGAATGTCATGCCCGATGGCGACAATCGCCTATGTAACTTTGCCACCCAAGTGAAACTGAACGAGGAGATTACGCCGCCCCATAACACCTCCTGCTACGAGACTTTGTGGTATACGGTGAATCTCGAAGAAGGACAAGTGTATGAGGTGACCAACAACACGTCGCACGAAATATCCATATTCAAAGACGGCATCTGCAGCACTAACAATGAAAATGCTGCCCTCAAGAAGATCAGTGGACAAAAACAAGCGGCTTTGCTGATTGAGGAAACGGGATTGTATTATATCAAGAGTTGCCTGAATTTCCTCAACACCAACAACTCCGACGACTCGTTTGTCATCAAGAATGCAGAGGGCGACAACCGTCTCTGCGAATTTGCCACGGTTTTGAAACTCGGCGAAGAAACCGGCGTAGACCACTCCAACACCACCGAACGATGGTACAAGCTCAACGTGACGGAGAATGAACTGTATGAGATTGACGTTTTGGATGATTATGCCAATAATTACACGATAGAAGTCTACGAGAACTGTGGAATCACCGATTATATGACCATGCACTATGGCACACAGCCGTTTACGGTCAAAGCCAAGAACAATGGGACCTATTATATCAAGTGCAGATATAATAATTCGATGAAGATTCGGTTCGCGGTCAATGCCGTGACCGATAACCGCTCGTGCCTGTATCCGCAAAAAGCGCAACCCTATCAGATCATGAGCAATACCGAGTTAGACCCGAGCGGACGGTGGTTTGCGCTCGAACTCAAACAAGACTCCATCTATGAGTTTGACCTGACCGCACTCTCTCAAATAAAGTTCGCAATCCTCACGAGCTGTGGCGACGAGCAACCATTGACCGAAGGCACCAACGAGAAACTGCTCTTCAAGGCTCAGGAGACTGCCACATATCTCGCGCATCTGTACAATCCGAATTATTATGGTTCAAATTGGCAGTGGTCTTACCAAAGGGTGGAGACCGGAGACAGCCGGCTCTGCGAACATGCCATGAAGACTTCTGAACAACCCATGATGCTGAAAGCGGCCAATGGCGTGAGACGATGGTGGTACACCGTGGACGTAAAGGCCGACAAATTCTACCAAATCGGGTGGAACCGGTCGATGAGCGCAGCAATCTACGAGGGATGTGACCAACGAAAACCTATCCTGACACTCTCCGGTCCGTCGAAGACCCTGAGACCGACAGAAGACACCACCTATTACATCCTGTTAAAGTGTAACACCACAGAAGAGAACATTGAATGGTTTGTGAAAGAAGTTCAGCCCGACGGGCGGTTCTGTGATCATCCGTTGATCATCCCATTGGACAAGCCCATCACCGTCACGACAGACTTATTGAACTTCAACGATTGGAGAGAAACCGGCGAGGCATGGTATGAGTTTGTGCCCGAGACATCGGGAACCTACGAGATCAGAATGGATTTCATCACGCCAAACGAAGAAAACAACTGGTACGAGGCCAAGTACTACTGGAGCATACACGTATTCAATAACTGCAGCCAAGAGTATGGGATCACAAGATGCGGACATTTCAGCAACAATGCAACACAACGTGTGAGCCTGTTGGCCAATCAGGTATATAAGTTTGTTGTCTGGGTATTCTCATGGTCTGTCGGCACAGATCAAGAGTGGAGACTTGTTAAGGTAAGCGATGAGGTGGAAAAGGGCACGTTACAGGTATCGTTGCAACAAGAAAACGGCTCATCGATGAACAATGACCGAGCCGTGGTGTTGGCTTACAAGAAAGATACGGACGCTATCGCCGTTGCCGACACTTTAACTTACAGTAAAAAAGGTTACTACGAAAGTAAACCGTTGGAATACGGCAAGTATATCATCTATGCCGAGAACCTCGGAAATACGCCTGACGGCCGGCATTACCTGCCTACATGGTACAATTTGGCCGGCATTTGGGAGAATGCCACGGAAGTGAGGTTGATGAGCAACACGCGAGTGGTGGACTTCACACCTGCCATCATGCCCAAGAGCATATCCGAAGGCAACGTGAAACTTTCGGGAATGGTCTTCCAAGTGACCTCGGAAGGCAAGAAGGGGCTTGTGTCTGTGGGTATCAGCATATTTGCGCCCAAAAGCAGCGCGCCACAGACACCACAGGCTGCCAAGGGTGTATGGAGAGCCGACAACACGACTGAATGGGTGTTGGTGGGCAAGGCGACGACCAACGAATTTGGACAATATGAGCTGACAGACCTTCCCGCAGGCAACTATAAGCTGATGGTAGACCTGCCCGGATACAAGTCGGCAGACGGTGGCATTGTCATCAATACGATGGAAGGCGAGCAGAACCTCAGCTATAACTTTGAGGCCAACTCGGAAACCATGACTGTTTCGGGTGTGCCCACAGGTATCAAGGAAATCGATGTGTCGACCGTCAGACTGTGGCCGAGTCCGTTTACCCATGAAGTGGTGGTGTCTAATGCCAAAGGAGCAGTGCTGAAGGTTTACAGCGCAACCGGCATCTGCATGCACACGCAGCCCATCACCCTTGACCAAGAGACGCTGAATCTCCAACGCTTACCGGCCGGTGTCTATGTGTTCCGCATCGACATGGACGGCAAGACGGTGACAAGGACAGTCATCAAGAGATGAGGCCGATATAATACGACATATTAACTCTCTATTTTTATATTCTATTGACGCATGCCCTGCGCGAACCCTTCGGTTCGGCAGGGCTTTACGTTTGCCGCAACTTGTATATTTCCTTAAAACATCATCGGTGATGACCGTTCACGCGGTTGTTGCTGTTTGCAAGCAGCATCTCCGCGTGAGACCAATCTAAAAAACACTCCCCGAACTCTGCGTCTCTGCGTGAGACCAACCACAGCGAAGTGCACTCCTACACGAACAGACAATCGAGTAGGAGGTAAACAC
>DBQL01000169.1:0-8069 GCA_002305235.1 Prevotella sp. UBA1395
TTCGCCGAGATGAATGAGGTCTATGCCGAATTCTTTGGCAAACCGTTCCCCGCACGGTCGGCAGTGGCCGTCAAAACACTGCCCAAAAACGCCCGGGTCGAGATTGAATGCATCGCCTCTGAAATCTGAACCCCACACCATCCCCCCGAACCGGAGCCATCATAAGACTACTGTTCGGGGTCTTTTGTGTCCTGCTGCATTCGCTCCCGCGACTCGCGCAAGCTGTCACAACGCTCTTGTGCCGGACCGAAACCCATCGCGGCCGACCGTTTCCACAGCATTATGGCCCTACCGGCATCCTCTCTTACGCCATGACCATGCCAATAACACCATGCCGAGAGATACATGGCTTCCGCATGATTCTGTTTCTCGGCATACCTCAACACACGCCACGCATCCTCATAATTGCGCTTTTCCAGCAATCCTTTGGCCCGTGCCACCGCCTCGTCAAAGGTCTCGTCCGTACGGTCTTCGGCAAAACCGAAGAACGATTTCCATAAACTTTCCATTGTCTGCATTGTATGATTCTACGGGCAAAGATACTCAATTTCAGGGGCAATCACGCCTCTCCCGGCAGATAAAACCGCCCAATCGGCTTCTTACGGCTATTTGAAGATGGGCGTCATCAAAAATGATGGCAAGTATATAAAAAATGTATCGCTCGCCCTGTATCATTTCAATATTTTTCCGTAAGTTTGCAACAATGACAATAAAAACATTGATCGACCGGCTCCATCAAGAGCAATGCTCGTTGGTCTTGCTCGACACGAGCGGCCGAATACGCACGTTTGGGAAACCCGGCGTGCGCGATTTGGAATACCTCCTCGACCACGAGCCACAGGCATTGCGTGGCGCACGCATTGCCGACAAGGTGGTGGGCAAGGCCGCCGCGGGCATGATGGTGGTGGGAGGAGTGCGCGAGGTCTATGCCGATGTGATGAGTCGCAAGGCACTCCCACTGCTCGACGACGCGCATATCGACTATTCTTTCGGTGTGCTGGCCGACCAAATCGTCATCCCCGAGGGCGACACGCGCTGCCCGTTGGAGCAGATTGTGGCTCCTGCCGGTACCGCAGAGCAGGTGGTCGAGATGCTCAGGGCACACTTCCGAGAAAAAAATTCGGAGGCGAAACTCTGACCGGCCTACCATCATCCGCCCCCCGACCGCTCATCACCCCTACACCATCAGCCGCCCCAAACCACCCAACCCTCGCAGCATTCTACAACAGACAACAAACATCGCATCCGCAAACAATAACAGAATCGACAGCAAATCATTTCAAAAACCATAGACTTATGAATACCACAACATCACTTTACAGTCTCCAATTCACCCAGACCAAGACTTATCTGTGGGCTGCGGCCTTCATCATCGGCAACATCCTGCTACCCCAGCTCTGTCATCTCGTCCCGCAAGGCGGCCTCATCTTCCTCCCCATCTACTTCTTCACGCTCATCGGCGCGTGGAAATTCGGCTGGCGCGTGGGTCTTCTCACCGCCGTATTCTCACCGCTTGTCAATTCCGCTCTCTTCGGAATGCCCACCCCAATGGTGCTTCCCGCCATCATCACCAAGTCGGTATTGCTCGCCCTCGCCGCCTCTTTCGTGGCCTCCAAGACCCGCCAAGCCACCTTGCCGCTCATCCTTTTGGTGGTTGCTTTCTATCAAATCGTGGGTGGCCTGACCGAATGGGCGATGACCGCCAACCTTACAGCCGCCCTGCAAGACTTCCGTCTCGGGGTGCCCGGCATGGCCCTGCAGGTCGTGGGCGGATGGCTGATCATCAATCGTCTGCTCAAACATTGACCCACCAATATCAACCAGCCTTCCTCTTATGAATCATCGAATACTGATGCTCTCGCTACTCGGGGCATCAATGAATCTATGTGCCCAGCGCGACTCCGTGGTCGCGTTGGATAATGTCGTGGTTACCGGCAGCCGACAAGCCATCGACATTCGTCACCTGCCCAATACCGTCAATGTCATCGACCGAGCCACGCTCACGGCCAACCAACAGCAGAATGTGCTTCCCACCCTGCTCCAACAAGTGCCCGCCCTCTTTGTCACCTCACGTGCAATGATGGGTTATGGCGTGTCGGGAGGAAGTGCGGGCGGTATCAATATGCGTGGCATATCCGGCGGAGCGGGCCAGCTTCTCGTGCTCATCGACGGCCATCCGCAGTATCAAGGCATCTTCGGGCATCCCATTTCCGACAGTTATCAAACCCTGATGGCCGACCGCGTGGAGGTGCTTCGTGGTCCGGCTTCCATGCTCTATGGATCTCAGGCGATGGGCGGCGTGATCAACATCGTCACACGAAGCATGCGGCACGACGGGGCATCCACGCACCTGAATCTTGGCGCGGGTAGCTACGGCACGTTCCAAAGCGAACTTGGAAGCCGGTTCAGGAAAGGCCGTTTCTCCGGCATCGCGACAGCGCAATACGGCCGAAGCGACAACCACCGGTCTCGCATGGGGTTTGAGCAATATGGCGGTTTTGCCAAGGTCGGATATGACATCATTCCTCACTGGAATGCCTATATCAATGCCGACATCACCCATTTCAACGCCTCCAACCCCGGAACGGTGTCTGCCCCGCTCTATGACGCACGCCAATGGATCACCCGAGGCGTGGTGACGGCGGCCTTGGAAAACCATTATGACCGCACGAGCGGCGCACTGAGCGTGTACGACAACTTCGGAAGGCACAAGATCAAAGACGGTGTTTCCGACCCGACCGCAATCCAACAACGCTACTTCCGCTCCAACGACGCGCTCATCGGAGTGTCTTGGTATCAAACCACCCGCCTGTTCTCCGGCAACCATACCACCGTGGGCATAGACTATCAGCATATCTACGGCAAAGCCTATTACACCGACATCAAGACCGGCGAGACTTTGGACACGCCCAACAAACAGAGCGGAACGTCACACAGAAACGAGGTCGCGGGCTATGTGGACATTCGTCAGGATGTCTCTTCGTGGCTCACCGTCGATGCCGGACTGCGCGCAGACCACCACTCCGTGACCGGAATGGAGTGGATTCCGCAGGCCGGTGTCGTGGTCAGACCCATCACCTCGGGCCGGCTCAAGGCCACGGTAAGCAAGGGATTCCGCAATCCCTCCATGCGCGAGATGTATCTCTACCCACCTTCCAACACCGATTTGGAACCCGAACGGCTCATGAACTACGAGCTTGCATGGACCCAAAGTCTCTTGGACGGACGCCTTCACTATGGCGCAAACGTCTATTATCTCAAGGGCGACAACATGATACAGACCGTGATGCAGGAAGGAAAGCCCCGTAATGTCAACACCGGCGAGGTCGAGAACTATGGCTTTGAGGTGGAATCCGGCTATCGCCTCAGCCCGCATTGGAGCCTCACGACCAATCACAGTTGGCTGCATCTCAAAAGCCCCATCGTCGGCGCGCCCGAGTATAAGGGATTTATCGGTGGGGCGTTCGCCCACGGACCGTGGAGCATCAATGCCGGACTGCAGTATATCGCCGGCCTTTATACCGCCGTGGACCAGACCGAGACCAAGGAGAATTTCTGTCTGCTCAACGCCACCGTGAACTACCGTCTGCTCAAAAACCTGAGCCTGTGGCTTCGCGGCGAGAACCTCTTGGCACAGCGATATGAAATCAACGCGGGATTCCCCATGCCCCGCGCCACGTTCATGGGAGGCCTCAACCTCACGCTCTGACCTCCCCCTTTCCCCAACAATAATCCCCAACAGGGCCTCAACCGTCAGGCCTTGTTGGGGATTATTGCATGGCCCCGCGCCACCACCCACGCTCCACGCGTTACAGCATCCTCTCCAATCGGTCTACCGCCTCGGCCATGTCATCGGCAAACTCGCGGTGTGACAACAGGTATTCGGCCCTTCCCCGGGCCAGTTCGGCATATAGCTCGGCACTCATGTCTTGCACATACATCGCGATGGCATACTCTATGTCATCACGCTGCACGAGACTGTCAGAATACATATATACCCGCCATTTCTGGTGAAAGAAGGCGTAAGTCTGTTCAATGCTGTCTTTACTGATCATCGTTGGTTGTTTGTGGGTTGCCGCCTCCGCCCTTCGACGGCCGGCGCGGGTAATCCTGTCGGTCAAGTCGGCCAAACCGGTTTTTCATGCAAAATTAAGCAAAAAAACCGACGAAAAGCGTCAAATCAACCCTGAAAAAACCTTGCCATCTCGTTATTTATGCTTAACTTTGCCCAAAACAACACCACACGCATGGAAGAAACAGCAGCATATCGCGCCCGAATCACACAGGCCTTGGCCGACGCCCGCGATGCCAACGGCCGCCCCCTGCTCACCGACGAGCAGGTGAAAAAACTCTCACAGCAGTTCTCCGACGAAGAGTTGGAAGACGGAATGCTATTCAACACCCCTGAGGAAGTGGCCGAACTTCTGATAGAATCCGGTTTGGAATGATACAGTTATGAACAACGACAAGAAATCTCTCAACGCCTACCTCGACGAGATAGGGCGTGCCAAGCTCCTCTCCGACGACGAGGAGCGCCAACTTGCCGACCGCATTCAGGGCGGCGACAGCCGTGCGATAGACCGGCTTACCTCTGCCAATCTCACATACGTAGTCACCCTTGCCCGCCAATACGAGGGTCGCGGCCTGGCCATCGAAGACCTCGTGAGCGAGGGAAACATCGGTATGCTCCGTGCCGCCGGCAAGTTCAACGGCGCGCAGGGCAAACGTTTCGTGACCTTTGCCGCCCCTTATATCCGTGAGGCTATGGAGCAAGCCATCGAGCAACAGGCCGGTCTCTACCGCGTTCCACGCAATGTTACCGACACGAAATTAGAGAAAAAGCGCAGCAGGGCACTGTCTATCGACGAGCCGGTGGGCGGCAGTCATGAGCTGAGCTTGGGTCATGTGCTGCCCAACCAAAACTCATCGGTGCCCGACGAGCGGCTCGAGAATGAGGCACTCATCTTCGAGTTGCGCTCGCTCATCGAGCGTCTCGAGCCGCGCGACCGGCAGGTTGTGCGCGCCATCTATGGTCTCGACGGCGAGCCGAAGACCATGATGCAGGTGGCCGCGGCGTTCGACCTCAAGCGCGAAAGGGTGAGACAGATTCGCGACAAAGCCATCCGCGCCATTTGCAAAATGACCAAGAACAGTGACTTGAAAGACTATCTGAAAAGCTGATCCGATGAAATACCTCTTGGTCTCCGACATCCACGGCTCCCTGCCCCGCCTTCGTCGTGCCCTCGATTTCTACCATGCGCAACACTGCGACATGTTGCTGCTCATGGGAGACATTATTAATTATGGTCCGCGCAACGGCTTGCCCGAGGGCCTCGATGCCCAAGGCATCGTGGCCGCGCTCAACCCTTTGGCCGACGATATTGTGGCCGTGCGGGGCAACTGCGACTCCGAGGTAGACCAGATGCTGCTCTCGTTTCCCATCCTCGACGACTACGCGCTGCTCGTCGACGACGGCCTGCGCATACTGCTCACCCACGGACACGTCTACCATAAGGACCATCTGCCCCACGGCCGCTACGATGCCGTCATCACCGGGCACACCCATCTGTGGGAACTCTCGGTCTCTCCCGACGGCACGCTCTGCTGCAACACCGGGTCGATCACCTTTCCCAAGAACGGCAATCCGCCCACCCTCGCCATCATGGAGCATGGTGTCATCACCATGTTCACCCTCGACGGCGAGCCTTTGGCCTCTCTGCCCATACCCCGCAGGACTCGGAAAAACACCTAAGTCGGTCTTCTCACCTTTGACCATCATGATATTCCAGCACGCGGATGGCCTCCACACATCTGACCATCACGTCTACTGCCTGCCATCATTTCGCCCGGAAGAATTGAGCCAAAGGTAACATTACCCATCACAGCAACACTACAACACATCATCGGCCCATGCCCGTCATACACATCTCGTCACTCGACCATCCCGACGTAGAGGTTTACAGCCGCCTCACCGACCATCAGTTGCGCAACAAACTGCACCCCGACCAAGGCATCATCATCGTGGAAAGTCCCAAGGTGATACGTGTCGCCATGCAGTCGGGCTGTGTCCCTCTGTCCCTGTTGTGCGAGCAGCGGCACATCCACGGCGATGCCTCCGACATCATTTCTGCCTGTGGCGACATTCCCGTCTATACCGGCGACCGCGACCTTCTGGCCCGTCTCACGGGATATACCCTTACCCGCGGCGTGCTCTGCGCCATGCGACGGCCCCAGCCCCCCACCGCAGAAGCGGTGTGCCAAGGGGCCTCGAGGGTGGTCGTCATCGACGGCGTGGTCGACACCACCAATATCGGAGCCATCTTCCGCTCGGCCGCGGCACTGGGCATCGACGGCGTGCTCGTCACGCGCAACGCCTGCGACCCCTTGAACCGCAGGGCCATACGGGTGTCGATGGGCACCGTGTTCTTGGTGCCGTGGACTTGGCTTGATGCCGGTGCCGACAGCTCCGAGACCCTTCAGCAGTGTCTGCGCCGGTTGGGATTCCGCACTGTGGCGATGGCCCTCACCGACAAGTCTGTCGCCTTGGACGACCCTCGGCTCAAGCGTGAGCCTCGCCTTGCCCTCGTGATGGGTACCGAGGGCGACGGCCTGCCCCACGACACCATCGCCTCTACCGACTATGTTGCACGCATCCCGATGGCCCACGGGGTCGACTCGCTCAACGTGGCGGCAGCCGCCGCCGTGGCGTTTTGGGAGCTGCGAACACCCCGAGACTGATTGCTCCCCCCCTCTATTGTCGCAAGCCACACACGGTTTGCGACATTTTTATGGGGTCACACATATTCCACGGTCATCTCTTGGCTCACCGCCACCGACCGTTCAGACACGCCGTCGCCCACGTAGACGATGGCCATGCCCTGCCATTGCCGGGGCACCTTGAGCGTCACGCCGCTGTCGATGAGCCACTCCCACATCGGCGGACCGAAGTCGTACGATGCCCCGCTCAGTTCCAGCCGCGCGCCCACGGGGTCGAAACGCCAAAAGCCGCCGCCCATACAGGCATCGCCATGCCGCAACAGGTCTTTGTGCATCATGACATGGCCCATGCGCAACAGTCCTCTGCGGGTGATGATAAACTTCTGTGCCATAGCCTCACCTCACCATTTCTCCCACCACCAAGCGGTCGCCGCCGAGGTCTACCCTGAACAGATGGGGTATGCGGATATACCGTCCGTTCTCGTTGCGATGGCTGTGCACGGCCATGAGCCACTGCCCCTCAAAGGTACGAAAAAGCATGCCATGCCCGAAATTGGGCGGTGTGACAGGCTGCGGCTCGTGGTCCCACGGTCCGTCAAGGGTGCCACTCCGCGAGTAGGCCACACCTTGGGTGTAGACATCATAGACCCACGAGGTCCATATCATGCCCAGCCGTCCGGTGGCCGTGCGGAAGAGATACGGCCCGTCGGTCACCTTGTTGGGCTGCTCGCGCCCCTCCTCCCGCTCGCGGCTCCACGGCGAGTCGAAGGCTCGAAACATCACGCTCGGCTCACCCACGGTGCCGCTCAGGTCTTCTTTCAGGCGAATCTTCTCCATCGTACCGTTCCAGTTGGCCAGCCACTCGCCGCAAAACACCATATAGGGATGGCCGTCGCGGTCTATCCAAAACGTGCCGTCGAGCGTGGGGCGGTTGGCCGGCAGGTAGGCGGCATCGCCAAAGAGGCGGTACGGTCCGGCCGCGTTGTCGCTCACCAACACCTGTGACGCGCGCCGCTCGATCACGTTGCCGCGCACGGTGTCGATCTTCACCGCTTGGTTGGTGAACGTCGCGAAATAATAGTATCGGCCCCGATAACGGTGCAGCTCGGCCGCCCAGATCATCGGCCGGGGCCCCATCCACGAGGCGGAGTCGATGTCGACCACATCGTAGGGGCCTGTCCACAGCCTCAGGTCGCGACTTTTCCATAGTCGGCCGCCGGTCCCGGTCATATAGTATTGGTGCGTGGCCGAGTCGGCGAGAATGGCGGGATCGCTCAGGCGGATGGAGTCCAAGGGCACCGTGCGCAGCGCGTCACGCCCCTGTCCGTGCACGGCGAGCGTCGCCGAGAGAA
>DBQL01000169.1:8160-13101 GCA_002305235.1 Prevotella sp. UBA1395
AGCGGCGAGGGCGCGCGAACGTGCCCAACGCACGTATGCCAAACTCGTGCGGCATGAAAAAAATGGTGATGAAAAAAATTGAAAAAAAACGTTCCATACGGCCCCTCCGCGCCCATCGCACGGCCCTCGGCCGGAAATACGCGAAAATCAAGACACTTTTCAAACCGCTGATAACCAACAAGTTTCGGGCAAGTCTCGATTTTCAACCTTGCGATGACTATCTTTTCGCAACGCGATGACTATCATTTCGCGAGACGATTACTATCTGTTCGCAACGCGATGGCTGTCTTTTCGCGACGCGAAAAGGGCGCAACGGGCATGCCATCTTCATCTTTTGGCCTCAAAATGCCACCGTTCCCGGTCAGCGATCGCATAAAACGTGCCTTTCCGTCCCGCCAAGAAGGCTCCGCCATGCCATCGGCCACGCTATTTCACTCTGCGGCCAAGGGCCTGAAAATTCAGAAAAAACAAGACGACGGACGAATATTTCGTGCTGAGATTTGGCCGTGTGCGAGATAATGCTTAAATTTGTTTGGAATTATCATTCCGCAAACTTGTCAATCACTATTCAACACCCTGACATGATAGAAACTAACTCCATGCTGCTCGTCGTCGACCCGCAGCTCGACTTTATCAGCGGTTCGCTGCCCGTGCCCGGAGCGGCAGAGGCGATGGACCGGCTGGCCCACTATGTGCAAACCCACGGCGATGACTATGCCGTGCGCATCGTCACGTCCGACTGGCATCCCTACAACCACTGCTCGTTCGACCGCAAGGGCGGGCCGTGGCCGCCCCATTGTGTGCAACATTCCGCCGGGGCCGCCCTGTGGCAACCGCTCTTGGAGACCCTGAACCATACGCGCGGAGGATTCACCATGCTCTACAAGGGCATGGCGGTAGACCGCGACGAATATTCGATCATGCAGAATGCCGACGCGGCATCGGTCATCGTGCGACTCGTCGCCGCGCTCAACATCGGGCGCATAGACGTGTGCGGACTGGCCGGCAACGTGTGCGTGCTCAACACCGCGCGCGACCTTGCCACCCTCTGCGGGCCGTCGGCCGTGCGCATACTCACCGACTATGCCCCGTCGCTCGACGACGGCAGTGAGCTGCGGGCGTTCATCGGTCAAGAGGGTTTGGACAGCCTGTAACGTCAAGGGGCATCACACGCCCCGGTCATCAACCGTCAAACCATAACACCACAACATCATGAAACAGCTACTTACATTGCTCGCCGCACTGATGCTCACGCCCCTGTGGGCCCACGCCCGACAAGACACCACGTTTTGGTTGGGGGCCGATATCAGCGGCACGACACAGATGGAGGCCGAGGGCCGCCGCTTTTACAACCGGCAAGGACAGCTGCGCGAGAACACCGCACTGATGCACGAACTGGGACTTAACGCCATACGGCTGCGCGTATGGGTCAATCCGCGAGGCGGATGGTCGGGCGCGCAAGATGTGCTCGAGATGGCGCGCCGCGCCAAATACTACGGCATGCCCGTGATGATCGACTTCCATTACAGCGACTGGTGGGCCGACCCGGGCAAGCAACACATCCCCGCCGCATGGCAATATTCCAACTATGGCGAGATGAAAGACCTGCTCCGGGGCCACACCGAAGACGTGCTCCGTCTGCTCAAAAAGCATCGCATCGACGTGAAATGGGTACAGGTGGGCAACGAGACCACCCACGGGTTCCTGTGGCCGATGGGCCGCGCCGAGGAGAATATGGAACAGTATGCCGGTCTCACGCAGGCCGGCGCAGAGGGGGTGAGGGCCGTTTACCCCGAGGCCAAGGTCATCATCCATCTGGATGGCGGCTGCGACCGCAAACGCTATGAGTTTATCTTCGACGGACTGACACGGTATGGGGTAGACTATGACCTCATCGGCGTGAGCGTTTACCCCTATTGGGACATCGCCGCCAAGCTCGTGAAAGACTGGCAGGGCACCGTGCGCGCCTTTGCCGAGAACATCAAATATCTGCACCAACGATACGGCAAGGAGTCGATGGTGGTCGAGACGGGTGTGGAAGTGAGCAAGCCCGCCGAGGGCAAGAAGATTCTCGCGGCCATCATCGACGCCGCCCGCAACCGCACCGACGGCCTGTGTCACGGGGTGTTCTACTGGGCACCCGAGTTGGAGGGCCCTTATCCGCTCGGCGCGTTTCGGGACGGACGGCCCACGGAGATCATGGATGCCTTCTCGGGCAAGTAGGCGCGGCAGGACACACAGGGCACAGCTCCGCACCGACATATCACCATTACGCTCATCAATGGCACGGGGCGGCGCAAGCAACAGCGCCGGCCCGCCATCAAACAATATCATCACCACATCTTGAAACCATCATACCTATTGCTCCGTGGCACGCTCTTGGCACTGTCGGCACTGCTCTTCGCAGGCTGCGGCAGCGACGAGAAGAAGGGCGGCGGCGCAACCGTCACACCGAAAAAGGCGGCCGACACGCTCATCGACCAAGCGCTCGCGCAACGCCTCAGCCATTTTGCCAATGCCCCGCGACGGCGCGGACAGTTTGCGTTCTATGTCTACGACCTCACCGCCGACAAGCCTGTCTATGGATATAACGAGCGGCTGGCACAGCCCTCGGCATCGTGCATGAAACTGCTCAGCGGCATGGCGGCCATCCGCCTGCTGGGCCCGAGGTATCTGTATCACTCTACGATCTATACCCGTGGGAAGCTCGATGGCGACACCCTGCGCGGCGACATTGCCTTCAAGGCCGACCTCGACCCGCAGCTGCAGGGGCCCGACCTCGCCATGTTTGCCAAGGCACTGCGGCGCAAGGGCATCCGACGGTTTGACGGCCGACTGTATGTAGACCTGCTACTCAGCGAGCCGGTAAAGAGCGAGGAGCACTGGTATCCGTGGGACTTGAGTTTCTCACGATACGGCATACTCTACAAAGGTGCGCCCGGTGTGGTCCGCGAGCTGAAGGCCGCCCTGCGCAATCAGGGCATCGGCGTGGCCGACAGTCAGGTGGTCATGGGCAAGGTGCCGCAAGGAGCGCATGGCGTTTTCCGGTTCTACCGGTCGATAGACCGGGTGACGCGACGCATGTGGAAGAACAGTTCGAATACGCAGTCCACCTCGTTGCTCTATACCATCGGCCACAGGGTGAACCCCAAGGGCGACCCGGTGGCATCGGGGGTGAGCTACCTGAGGACGTTTATGCGTGACAGCCTCGGCCTGAAAGACTCGACATTGGTCATCCATGATGCCTGCGGACTGTGCACACACAACCGCCTTTCGCCCGTGGCACTGACCACCATCCTGCGCTATGGCTATCACCATAAGCCCATCTACCGGATGCTGTACAACGAGCTATCGATAGCCGGCATAGACGGAACGCTGCGCGTGGAGATGTCGGGGGCGAAAACCCGGGGCCTCATCAGGGCCAAGACAGGTACCCTCTCTCATCCCTACGGCATCAGTTCGCTGGCCGGATACTGCCGGGGCAGCAACGGGCACACACTGGCTTTTGCCATCATGGACAGTGATATGTCGGTGCTCGACGCCCGTGTGCTTCAGCGAAAACTGTGCGAAGCACTGGTGGAAGGCGTCGAGCCTAAGTGATCATCATCAGGGTTTGGGACCGTGAGCGCGTCCCAAACCACATTCGCGAAGACCGTGAGGCGCCGACGAACAAGACCCGAAAGGGAGGCGTGGGGCGCATGGACGGTCAGTCTTGAATATCATCCACGATGTCGTCGTCAATCTTTTCGCCCGTGATATCCATGATGAAGCGAAAAGGAACGGACTGTACACCGTCGATGGTCACCACGTCGAGCAACTGCTCATACTCCCTTATTTTTTTGACAAACCCCGTTATCTTGTGATAAGAGCCACCCTCCTTGCGGTCGTCGGGCTTAAAAAACGACACCGTGACAGTGGGTTGCTGCCGCAGCATGGTGGCAAGACGGGCCATCTTGCGCGACAGCATCTCGTAGCTGTCGGCATCGAGTTGCTGTTGCTGCTCGGTGACACGGGCTATCTCCCGCAACGCGCTGTTGTGACCGGTGAGTGCCGCAAAAGGCGCAAACTGGGCGGCACGCTTGTGCATCGGCATCGGAAGATGTACGCGCGAGACGTGGTGGGGCAGGTTGATGATATCGTCGTAACGGTTGCTCATGAACTGATGATATATGCGGTGACGGCTTGGTGTGAAGGCTATGCCTTGTGGCCGCCAATCTGGTTGTTGCGCTCCCGGGCCGTGGCACCCTCCTCAAAGTTGGTGCCTTTGAGTATGGCGTTCTTGCCAAATTTTCTTTTGATGCTCAAAAGGGTTTGCTGCATGCGGTGCTCTTTAGACAGGGCGGCCTTCTGTTGTTGCAGCTGTCCCAACTGTTTGGTGTAGTCGACAAAAAGGTCTAACTGCATAGGCTCGCGGCTTACCCGCTCGGCTTCGGCCTCGCTCACCACGTGGATGGCCACCACGGTGATGCGTCTCACGAGCAGACGGGGATGCACGATGCGGTCGAAGATGTCGGTCACGGCCTTGGTAATCATCTTCGATGAAGAGTTGGGAAAATCCATGCTCACCGACCCGTGCACATGCTTGGGCACCGTTCGGCCGTAATGGTCTACGGCAATCGGCCCGTCATAGCTCGCGCGAATGGCCGGGTCGCTGATGCTCTCGGTGTCATAGCCTATCGAAAGCACGATCTGATGGGCCACCAAGTGTTTGGAAACGAGGTCGAGTGCCATGCCGTCGGCCATCTCCTTGGCCACCACACGCGCCTTCTTCGCGGTATAAGCCTCCTGCAACACCTGTCCGCTGCTCAAGGAGTTGAACTCGGGCTTATAGGCCTTGACGGCCTCGATGGTGCACGGTTCCCACCCCCACGCATGGTCGATGAGCAGCTCGGCATTCACGCCGAAGAGTTTATAGAGCAACCATTCGCGGTCGATGGAGCA
>DBQL01000169.1:13205-20143 GCA_002305235.1 Prevotella sp. UBA1395
TGCTTGGCCACGATATCCATCGCCACTTTACTCAGGAAAAGGTTGGTGCCGATGCCCGCCGTGGCCGTGATGCCGGTCTCTTGGAGCACCGCACGCACCATGCGCATGGCCAGATCGTGGGCCGAGAGCTTGTAGAGCTTGAGGTAATGGGTAACGTCACAGAAAATCTCGTCTACCGAATAGACGTGAATATCCTCCGGGGCAATGAAGCGTGTGTATATCTGATAGATGCGCGCACTATAATGAATGTAGTAGGCCATGCGTGGAACGGCGGTGATATAGTCCACTTCCAGTCGCTCGTCGGCCTTGAGCTCGGCATCGAGATACGATTTACCGGTGAGGCGTCCGTCGGGCGATCGGCGGCGCCGGTCGTCGTTTACCTCGCGCAATCGCTGCACCACCTCGAACAATCGGGCACGCCCCGGGATGCCGTAAGCCTTGAGCGAGGGCGACACGGCGAGGCAAATGGTCTTCTCGGTGCGGCTCCGGTCGGCCACGACAAGATTGGTGGTGAGGGGGTTTAAGCCTCTCTCCACACACTCAACCGATGCGTAGAACGACTTCAGGTCGATGGCGATATAGGTGCGTTGCGCTGTCATGACTCGATGGGAACGACTTGCAAAGATACGCTTAATTTCCGAACCGACTGCCGATTGCCCGCGAATATTATGCGTTAAAAAACATAATGCCCCGCCGAAGAATGATCCGTGGACGAGCGGTGTGTGTGATGTGTTGAGGCGAAAAGGGCATTCTGCACGACCCTTACGCACGTCTATACATCAGACTGACAATGTGATGGCAGGAGTTTTTCTACTTGGGGAAATGATTTTCACATTCACTTTTTGGACGACCGGAGCCGTAAATCGGGAAAAAATGCGTAAGTTTGCAAATGAAAACTTATCTCAACCCCAAAACCGTTTGATCGACCGGCGACCGGATAGGAAGCCGGTTGAACCGTAGGTTCGATCACGACACATCTGAAAAATCATCCCATACAGAAACCCTTTCAATATGAAATCTATTCTCCTTTTAGCATCCTTGCTGGCCCTGCCGCATGTTTCCGGCGCACAAACCCGACAAGAATACAACCTCAAGACATGGCAATTCTCGCACGACAGCGTGTCGTGGCAGACCGTATCAGTGCCTCACGACTGGGCCATCGGCGGGCCGTTTGACAAGAAATGGGACCTGCAAACGGTGGCCATCGAGCAAAACGGCGAGAAGGAGAAGTCGGAGAAGTCGGGGCGTTCGGGTGCCCTGCCGTGGATTGGAGAGGGCTTTTATTCCACGAATATCAACTTATCCGACCTCCGCGGACGTCGTGCCACCCTGACATTCGATGGTGCGATGGCCGAGCCGACGGTCTATGTCAACGGCCGTAGGGCCGGATTCTGGGCCAATGGCTATAACACTTTCCGCCTCGACGTGACCCCGTTGCTCCGCGAGGGCGACAACAAGATCGACGTTCACCTGCGGAATATGGAGGAAAGCAGCCGCTGGTATCCCGGCGCCGGCATCTATCGACCGGTAAAACTGGTGCTCTCTCCCACCCTCTCGATAGACCCGTGGGGCATGTTTGTGCGCACCATCGAGGCCGACTCGCTGTCGGCACGCCTCGCCATAGATGCCCAACTGCAGGGCTTCGAGGGCCGTGACAACCTTGCCATAGAGGTTTCTGTGCTCAATGCCAAGGGCTGGGTGGAGCGCGCCTGTCATGCCATGGTAGACGCACAAGGCCGCTGGCACGGTGAGATCACACTGCCCGACCCCCGCCTTTGGTCGCCCGAGACACCATATTTGTATGACATCGAGACCCGACTTTATCAAGACAACAAGCTCGTTGACCGCATAGTGACACGCTCGGGAGTACGTACAATCAGTGTGGATTCGATACACGGATTCAGGCTGAACGGCGTGAGCCGCAAGTTCAAGGGGGTGTGCCTGCATCATGATCTCGGCCCACTCGGCGCGGCGGTGAACAAGGCTGCGCTCATCCGACAGGTGAGACAGCTGAAGGATATGGGTGTCGACGCCATCCGAACGGCACACAACATGCCCTCGCAAATGCAGATGGAGGTCTACGACTCGCTGGGCATGATGGTCATGGCCGAGAGCTTTGACATGTGGATCTACCCCAAGGTGCGCAATGGCTACGCCCGTTTCTTCAAGGAATGGAGCGACAAAGACATCACCAACTTGGTGTTGGCCAACCGCAACCACCCCTCGCTCGTGATGTGGTCGATAGGCAATGAGATTCCCGAACAATGGAGTGAGGAGGGGCGCAACATCTCCAAGCACCTGCAAGACCTCTGCCACCGGCTCGACCCCACGCGTCCGGTGACGCAGGGAATGGACCGCGCCGAGCAGGCATTGAAATCGGGATTTGCCCAAGTGATGGACGTGCCGGGGTTCAATTATCGCGTGTATAAGTACGACCGGAACATGAAAAGCCTCAAGACAGGATTCCTCCTCGGCTCCGAGACCGCCTCGACGGTAAGCTCACGAGGCGTTTACAAGTTCCCCGTGACATTCCAAGTGGCCAAGGCTTACGCCGACGGGCAGTGTTCAAGCTATGACACCGAGTGGTGCTCGTGGAGCAATCTGCCCGAGGAAGACTTCGTGGCCGAGGAAGACAAGCACTACAACATCGGGCAATTCGTATGGACCGGCTACGATTATCTCGGCGAACCGACGCCCTATGACGAGTATTGGCCGAGCCGAAGCAGCTATTTCGGCATCATGGATCTGGCCGGTCTGCCCAAAGACCGCTATTATCTCTACCGGTCGGTATGGAACAAGACCGACCACACCCTGCACATATTGCCCCACTGGACATGGCCCGACCGCGTGGGAAAGGTCACTCCGGTGTTTGTCTATACCGACTATCCTGAGGCCGAGCTGTTTGTCAATGGCAAGTCGCAGGGCCGTATCCGCAAGGCCGCCGGACTGAAAGTGGAAGACCAAAAACCCTCTACCGGAGCCGTGGCCAAGCAGCGCGCCACCCGCTACCGGCTGATGTGGGACAACGTGAAATACGCGCCGGGCGAGATTCGTGTGGTGGCATACGATGCCAACGGACTGCCCGCCGACAGTCAGACGGTGCGCACGGCCGGCAAGGCGAGCGCCATACGGCTCTCTGCCGACCGCCCCACGCTCCACGCCGACGGTGAGGACCTCGCGTTTGTGACCGTCAGTCTCGCAGACAATAACGGCACAGAACTGCCCCAAGCCGCCGACCTCGTCAAAGTATCGGTATCGGGCGCCGGCAGCTTCAGGGCCATCTGCAATGGCGACGCCACCTCGTTGGAGTCGTTCACCCAACCGCAGATGCGGTTGTTCTCAGGCAAACTGGTGGTCGTGGTGCAGTCATCCGACCGCCCGGGACCCATCACCCTCACGGTCTCCTGCCCCTCGCGCAAGCTCACCGAGACCCTTACCATCAACGCACGGTAACCTGCACCCGACCCCTTTTGTGTCATGAATAGGACTATCCGCACCCTGCCCGCAACGCTGTTGCTGCTCTTGCTCACCCTCCCCGCATGGGCACGACACTACACCGTCGTCGTATCCTTGGACGGATTTCGATGGGATTATCCCCTGTGGTATGACACGCCGTTCATCGACGAGATGGCCGAGAAGGGTGTCTCGGCAGGCCTTATCCCCTCGTTTCCGTCCAAGACATTCCCCAATCATTACACCCTCGCCACCGGATTGTACCCCGACTACCACGGCATCATCGCCAATGAGTTCTACGACCCCGTCACCGACGAGGAGTTCTCGCTGTCTGACCCCGCGAAGAAAAGCGATCCGAGATTCTACGGCGGAGAACCGATATGGAACACCGCACACCGGCAAGGCAAGCGCACGGCGGTATATTACTGGCCCGGCTCTGACGTGAAGGTGAACGGTCGATACCCCGACCGGTATCTGAACTACGACCACATGCCGCGCCTCACGATGGAAGAGCGATTGCAGGGTGTCGTCGACGAGCTGCGCAAACCGGAGCAACAGCGCCCCGACCTCATCATGGCCTACCTCGAACAACCCGACGCTCACGGGCACAACTATGGTCCGCAAAGTCGCCAAACACGCCGTGCGGTGGTCGTGGCAGACTCTCTTCTGCGTGCCCTTTACACGCAAATACTCCTACTGCCCTACGCCGACAAGGTGAATCTCATCGTACTTTCCGACCACGGCATGACGTGGATTCCGCAGACCCACGCCGTAAGCATCGCCCCACGGCTCAAGCCCGGGTGGGTGAAGACCATGAGTGGCAGCGTGCCCTGCAACATCTACACGCGGCCGGGATGCCAAGATTCGGTCGTCAACGCCTTGCAAGGCATAGACCATCTGAGGGTGTGGCGCAAGCAAGACATGCCCCGATACCTGCACTATGGCACCCATGCCCGGGTGGGCGACGTGGTGGTGTGCCCCGACCAAGGCTATGTGGTCTATGAAAAACCCATCAGCGCGGGCGGCACACACGGCTTCGACCCCACCCTGCCCGACATGCACGCCCTCTTCCGCGCCGTCGGTCCCGACTTCAACCATGTGGCCGTGCCCCATTTTCCCAATGTCGACATCTATCCGCTGCTATGCCGGCTGCTGGGCATCACACCCGCGCCGAATGATGGAAATATAGAAGAAATTGAGACAATTATACATAAAAACGAACGAAAATCTCAACTGCCGTTACGCTGATTATACGTAACTTTGCAACCGGCGATACCGATGGCGACACGCCTCGCCCCCGCAAGGTGTCGCCACGACCGACAACTTGACAGAACAAATCAAACCGAAACAATTCAAATCAACAATGGAAAGAACATGGAGATGGTTTGGCAAGAACGACAAGATCACCCTTGCCATGCTCAGACAAATCGGTGTCGAGGGCATCGTCACGGCCTTGCACGACGTGCCTCTCGGCGAAGTGTGGACACGTGAGAAGATTCACGACCTGAAGACCTATATCGAGAGCCACGGCCTGCGGTGGAGCGTCGTGGAGTCATTGCCCGTCACCGAGACCATCAAATACGCCGGACCCGACCGCGACCAACAAATCGAGGTCTACAAAGAGAGCATGCGCAACCTTGCCGCAGAGGGCATACACACCATCTGTTACAACTTCATGCCGGTGCTCGACTGGGCGCGTACTGACCTGTTGCATGAGAATCCGAACGGCTCGAGCAACCTGTATTTCAGCATTCCCGAGTTTGCTTATTTCGACATTTACATCCTCCGGCGCGACGGCGCGCGCGACGACTGGGCCAAATTCCGCGTCCTCGGACCCGACGGCAAGCCCAACGGCCGTGACATTCTCGCCGAGGTCGACGAGCTGAAAAACACCATGACACCGGAGAAAGACCATGCACTGGTGGAGAATATTGTCATCAAGACACAGGGATTCGTATCGGGTAACTTCAAGGAGGGCGACGAACATCCCGTGGAACTCTTCCGCGAGTTGCTGGCCAAATACAAGGGTATCGACCGCGAACAGTTGCGCGCGAACATGAAATACTTTCTCGAGGCCATCATGCCCACCTGCCGTGAGTGCGACATCTACATGTGCGTACATCCCGACGACCCACCCTTCCAAGTGCTGGGGCTGCCCCGCATCGTGACCTGCGACGAGGACATACAATGGTTTCTCAATGCCGTGCCCGACCCACACAACGGACTTACCTTCTGCGCGGGGTCGCTGTCGGCCGGCGCCCACAACGACTTGGTGCACCTCGCCCGGCAATATGCCTCGCGCACATGGTTCGTACATCTGCGCAGTTGCCACATCTTCCCCAACGGCGACTTCACCGAGGCCAGTCATCTCGGCGGCCGGGCCGACATCATCGAACTGGCGCGCATCTTCGAGAAGGCCAATCCTCGCCTGCCCATGCGCGTGGACCACGGCATGACGATGCTCGGCGATGAGAGCCGCGGCTACAACGCCGGGTACAGTTTCTTGGGCCGGATGCTTGCCTTGGGACAGGTGCAGGGCATCCTCGCCACCGTAGACCGTGAGCTGGGCATACCCTATAAGCAACCCGGATTTTTCGACTGACAACATCTCTCAACCCTAAAACAATGACCGATGGTGGGGCGGCAACACCGGCTCACCCGAAAATGAAACGATATGAAAAACTTATTCGACATCAAAGACTATGTGGTCGTGATCACCGGCGGTACCGGCGTACTGGGCCGAGCTATCGCCAAATATCTCGCAGAGAACGGCGCCAAGGTGGCCATTCTCGGCCGTAAGGAAGACGTGGGCAACGCCATCGTCGAAGAAATCGGCGCCGAGGGCGGCGTGGCCCGGTTCTACAAGACCGACGTGATGGACATCAAGGCCTTGGAACAAAACCGTGACGACATCCTGCGCGACTTCGGACGCGTGGACACCCTGCTCAACGCGGCGGGCGGAAACATGAAGGGCGCGACCATCGGGCCCGACCAAAACTTCTTCGACCTCGACCCCATGCAGTTCCAGACCGTGCTCAACCTGAACCTCACGGGAACGGTCATCCCCACGCAGGTGTTTCTCAAACCGATGGTGGAACAGGGCAAAGGCTCGATCATCAACTTCAGCTCGATGGCCGCTTTCCGCCCCATGACCCGCGTCTGCGGCTATGCCGCCGCCAAGGCCGGCATCTCCAACTTCACCGCGTACATGGCCCACGAGACGGCCAAGAAGTTTGGCGAGACCATCCGCGTGAACGCCATCGCCCCCGGTTTCTTCATCACCGAGCAAAATCGGGCACTCCTCACCAATCCCGACGGCACCTACACGCAGCGCGGACAAGACGTGATACGCCAGACCCCGTTCGGCCGAATGGGTCGCCCGGAAGAGCTGTGCGGCACCATACACTATCTCATGAGCGACGCGGCGGCATTTGTCACGGGCACCGTGGCCGTGGTAGACGGTGGGTTCAACATCTTCGCGATGT
>DBQL01000130.1 GCA_002305235.1 Prevotella sp. UBA1395
CAAAAAGCGGGGAAGAAACAGATGATGTTTCTTCCCCGCTTTTTGGAGCCTCTTGTCGGATTCGAACCAACGACCCCGAGATTACAAATCACGTGCTCTGGCCAACTGAGCTAAAGAGGCAGGTGGGCAAGCTGTTCTTATCGCGTCGCTACAACCAAGTACCCTTGCTATGTTCCCATCCTGGGGGGATTCCGAGGGAGCTGACCGTAAGAGACTTGCCCATGTTGCCATGCGTTTCCGCATTTGCGGGTGCAAAGGTAAGCAATTATAAGTGAAAGTTGAAATGTGAAATGAGGATTTCTTTACTATTTAACATATTTTTTGAAACACATCGACCTCGCGGCGCATTGATATTACACAAAAGTGTGTAACTTTGCAATCAATTATGATGAATATTGTAGCACTTGTTCAACTCAAGTCGTTTGCTCGTCAAGACGGCGTGTTTTTGGCGTTGCTCTGGATAGCGAGCTTTCTGTTGGTGGTGTTGGTTCCCACCTCCGCGTGGGGTAACCTCTTGGCCCTGTCCACACCATTCTTCGTCGGGTGGCTGCTGATCCGGTTTCGGAACAACGCACTCGACGGCAGCATATCGTTCCTTCGGGGATATGCGTACTCATGTTATACGTTCTTCTACGCCTCGTTGATCTTTGCCGTTGCGCAGTATGTCTTTTTCAGATACTTCGACAATGGCAATTTCCTCAACATTCTCATCGAGAGCGTCAACGTGTGGGAGACGGTGTATAAGGAAGGGCAGATGCACTCCGGCCCTACCCCCGCGGAGATGAAAGAGGGGCTGGCCATGTTTGAACAGCTCACCCCCATACAGCTCACATTCATCTTCATGATGCAGAATCTCTTTTTCGGGGCAGTGCTCAGTCTGCCCATTGCTTTCTTCAGCAAGAAGAAGCCCGTGGAAATTAAATATTAAAAAACATCAAACTATGGACATATCAGTTGTCGTTCCCCTATACAACGAAGAAGAATCGCTGCCCGAACTTCAGGCATGGATCAGTCGGGTGATGCACGAGAATGAGTATTCTTACGAAATTATATTTGTCAACGATGGCTCCACCGACCGTTCGTGGGAGGTCATCGAGGAATTGGCCGCCAAGGATAGTCACGTGAAAGGCATCAAGTTCCGACGCAACTACGGCAAAAGCCCCGCCTTGTTCTGCGGGTTCAACAAGGCACAAGGCGACGTGGTGATCACGATGGACGCCGACCTGCAAGACTCGCCCGACGAGATTCCCGAGCTTTATCGCATGATCACCCAAGACCATTACGACTTGGTGTCGGGCTACAAGCAGAAACGCTACGACCCCATCACCAAGACCATGCCCACCAAGCTGTTCAACGCCACGGCCCGCAAAATCTCGGGCATACACAATCTGCACGATTTCAACTGCGGATTGAAAGCCTACAACAAGAGCGTGGTGAAAAACATAGAGGTCTATGGCGAGATGCACAGGTATATACCCTACCTCGCCAAGAATGCCGGGTTTACGAAGATCGGAGAGAAGGTAGTGCACCATCAGTCGCGCAAATACGGCAGCTCCAAGTTTGGCATCAACCGCTTTTTCAACGGGTATCTCGACTTGCTCACGCTGTGGTTTCTCACCAATTTCGGCAAGAAACCCATGCATGTCTTTGGCCTCATCGGCAGTTTTATCTTCCTTGTGGGATTCATCGCGCTGAGCTATCTCGGCATAGAGAAGGCCGTAGACCTCTGCAACGGAACCTACGGCGACCTGCTTGCCGACCATGCTTCTTTCTATATCGCGCTGACAGCCCTAATCCTCGGCTCGCAGTTTTTCCTTGCCGGGTTTATCGGCGACCTGCTCAGCAGGCAGAATCCAAACAGGAACGACTATCAGATCGAGAAAACAATAGACTGACATGGTAAGGAAAATCAAAAACAGAAGTCTGCATGTCTGCATGCTCCTCACCGTGGTTTTCATGGCCGCCTGTTCGAGTATAGACTGCCCACTGAACAACACGGTGTATACCAAGTACAAGCTGCTGGGTCCGGTAAGCACCCTTTCAGACGTGCTGACCATCTCGACCACGCGTCAGAACGGATTGGACTCGGTGCTGATCAACCAGCAGCAAAACACCGACAGCTTCTACCTGCCCATGAGTTACGGACAGGACGAAGACGTGCTCTATTTCCAAACCAACCAAATCATGGATACGGTATGGGTGAGAAAGACCAACCGACCGCACTTCGAGTCGGTGGATTGCGGGCTCAACTATTTCCACACCATTACCGGAGTGCGGTTCACCCGAAACGCGCTCGACTCTGTAGTTATCCACCAAAAAGAAGTGACCTATGATGCCTCGCAGACACATTTCTACATATATTTTAAGGAGTATCGTTTTTAGCCTGTCGCTACTGGTGGTGCCCCATGCCTTCGCGCAATCGTCGCGCAGGGCCGAACAAGAGCGACTGCGGCTGAAACAGATAGACGATTCCATACCCCTATACAGAGGCATACAGATCAAAGCCGACATGGTGGGCCTCGCGCAAAAGATGGTGTCCGACTACGGGCAGTATGAGGCCGGCGTGAGGGTAAACCTCAAGGACAAGTATTTTCCCACGTTGGAAGTAGGTCTGGGAGAAGCCGACCATCACGACATCGTGACGCTTACCTCCTACAAGACATCAGCCCCATACGGAAAGATAGGTGCCGACTTCAACATCATGAAGAACAAGCACGACATCTACCGGCTATATCTCGGGTTCAGGTATGCCTATACGTCGTTCAAGTTTGACGTCGATCATCCCGACATCGTCGACCCCGTGTGGGGCGGCAAAACACCATTCCACGGCCATGACATCAAGGCCAACTATCATTGGATGGAGTTATTGCTGGGCATCGATGCCAAGATTTGGGGGCCGCTGCATCTCGGATGGAGCGCGAGATACAAGCGCCGACTGCATTACGACAACGGCGAACTGGGTAACGTGTGGTACGTACCGGGATACGGCAAGCAGGGATCGACCCGCTTGGGAGGCACTTTTGACATTATCATAGAACTTTGACATGAAAGAAAAAATAACCACCAAACGCATTTGGCAATTGCTGTTTCTCGCCTTTCTCGTGGTGGGAACGGTGATGATCATCAAGCAACAACGCAACATGCCATACCAGCACGACGAGGGTTTCATCTTCGGCACGGTATATCATGTGACTTACCAGAGCGACAAGAACCTGAAACGGGAGATTGAAGCCGAGATGAAGAAGGTGGACAACGCGCTGTCTACATTCAACAAGACCTCGACCATCTCGCTTGTCAATCAGAACAAACCCGTGAAACTCGACAAGATGTTTACCGACGTTTTCAACATGTCGGAGAAGATTTCCAACGAGACCGAGGGCGCGTTCGACATCACCGTGGCACCCCTTGTCAATCTCTGGGGCTTCGGATTCAAACAGGCTGCCACACCCTCCAAGCATGTCATCGACTCCATCAAGAGCTTTGTGGGCTATCAGAAGGTGACGCTACAAGGGACAAGGGTGGTGAAGACAGACCCCCGACTCATGTTGGACTGCTCGGCCATCGCCAAGGGCTATGGCGTGGACGTGGTGGCCAACTACCTGAAACAGCAAGGCATCGAGAACTTTATCGTGGAGATTGGCGGAGAAATCGTGTCTAACGGAATCAGCGAGAAACGTCTGCCTTGGAAGATAGGAGTGACCAAACCCATAGACGACTCCACACAGACCGAACAGGAAATACAAACCATCCTCAACGTTACCGACAAGGCTATGGCGACAAGTGGAAACTATCGAAACTTCTATTACAAGAACGGCAAGAAGTATGCACATACCATCGACCCCAAAACGGGTTATCCCGTGCAACACAGCATCTTGTCGGCCACAGTCATCACAGACCGATGTGCCTTGGCCGACGCATACGCCACATCGTTCATGGTGATGGGACTGGAACGTACCCAAGCATTCCTCAAGCATCATCCCGACTTGATGGTCTATCTCATTTACGCCGACAACAGCGGCAAAAACAAGGTATGGTATTCACCCTCGATGAAAGAGAAAATCATCGAATAAGCTGTTTTCCCCGCCGATGGAGAACTTCGTGCTATACAACAAGCTCATCAGTCTGCCGCTCTTCATGGGTATGAGCAAAGAAGACCTTGAACAAATCATTGCCACGACAAAGTTTGATTTCATTAAGACCGACGCCGGCGACACGATAGTGAAAGAGGGTGGCAAGAGCGGGCAACTGCTCCTGCTGGTTGACGGAGAGGTGGAAACATGCACCGCGGCCGACGACAAAGGCTACACGGTGATAGAAAACTTGAAAGCCCCGGGGGCAATACAACCCGAGCGCGCCTTTGGCTTGACACAGCGATACAGCAGCAGCATCAAGGCCGTGACGGGATGCAGCCTCATCTGTATCAACAAGAACGAGATTCTCAAACTCACCAACGACTCGCTCATCTTCAGGATTAACCTGCTCAACAGCATCTCTACCGCTCTGCAAAAAAAATATCATGAGGCATGGAGAAACATCCCATCGACCCTCGAACAACGGATATGTCGATTTTTCGTGAGCCACTGTGTGCATCCCGGAGGACGCAAGGTGTTCATGATCAAAATGAACAGACTGGCCGCAGAAGTGAATGACAACCGGCTGCATGTGTCGCAGTCGCTGCACCGGATGAGCGAACAGGGCATCATTGCATTATCGAGAGGCAAAATCGAGATACATTCACTTGAACGCATGATAGGCAGTTGGCGATAAGTTAAATTTTACTTATTAGCCAATGGTATCCAATCTTTTTACTAACTTTGCAATAAAGTATCATAGAGAAAGCCATAGTGCGTTATGAACAATTCTGAGACAAGGAAAAACCCTTTTATGGAGCCATATAACACGCTCCATAACACTACCCCATTCCATAAAATCAAATTCGAGGACTACGAGGAGGCTTTCATGGAGGGAATACGCCGCGATAATGAGTCGATAGACAAGATTGTGAACAATCCCGAGGAACCGACATTCTACAATACCATCTCCGTGGAAGACAAGTCGAAAGGTCCGCACTATTATGATCTGCTCGACAGGGTGTCGACAGTGTTCTCCTGCATGATGAG
>DBQL01000060.1:0-1242 GCA_002305235.1 Prevotella sp. UBA1395
CCGGTCTTATAGGTGGTGGCAGCAAAGAAACCTAAGTCGAATAGGGCGTATGCGGGGATGAGCACCTCTTCGCCCCGGTTGAGTGACCGCTGATACATACCACCGATACCCGCTGTGGCATCCCATCCGTCGGCAAGGGCCTTGGAGTAGTGGATATCATAATTCATCGTGTGCATCAGAAAATCGAGACCCGGCACCGTCGGGGCGTCAAGTTCCTCATACTCCTGACGTCGGTTTTGCTGATAGGCCACAAGCGCTTTAAGCATCCCGCGGCCTACGTAGATCGAGTTGTCGAGCACCGCCTTGTAATGGTGCACCTGCTGATAGGGCAAGGCTTTGCCATAGGTTTTCAGGTCGTCGTCGGTGGCTACCACATGTTGCTCCTCACCATCGATGAGAACGGTCTTGACAAATTGTCCGGTTGTCTCGTCGCGCTCACCCTCGGTCATGGAAGGCGTGAGGTGATAGTAGCTGAACTTAAGATGACTGTAGCCCCAACCGCGATTAATACCGGCGAGTCCCGATAGCGCACGTTCGGCAAATTGTGAGCCAAGCACGTAGCCGTCGTAGGCATTCTTGTAGGCGTGGGCCCGCTTGTCGGAGTAGCGTAGCCCCCAGACAAGTCCTCCTTGGTTGCCGGCAAGATGGAGCGAATAGTCGAACAGCCCGTTGTTGGTCTGATATTCCGTGGTAACATCGGCATGCACAGTTCCGCGCGGCAGCGTGGGAGCGTCGTGGAAGATGAGTACGCCGGCCATGGCATCAGAGCCATACATCAGCGAGGCGGGGCCTTTGAGTATTTCAATGTTGTTCACGGTCTGGGCATCAATCTCAATGCCATGCTCATCGCCCCATTGCTGCCCTTCCTGTCGCACACCGTCGTTGACAGTCACGATACGGTTGTAGCCCAGACCGCGCACCACCGGTTTAGAGATGCCGCTACCTGTGGTAACCTGTGAGATGCCGGGGTTACGAGCAATGGCATCGATGATATTGGTCGAGGAGGTTTGGAACAAGTCGTTTGCCGTTACCACACTAACCGGTGCGGGCGACTCCTTGAGCAGAGCGTGGCCGGAGAGACCGGTGACAACGACCTCGTTGAGCAGAGCATTCGACTCNNCGGCTTGTGTCGTCTGCTCAAGGTCTATTTTGCGGATGATGGTCTGATGGCCCACGTAGCTCACCTGAAGCGTAATGGTTTTGGCCGGCAAATCTACGAATTGGTAATTGCCGTTGGCATCT
>DBQL01000060.1:1256-1686 GCA_002305235.1 Prevotella sp. UBA1395
CATCTGTGGTGATGCCACGCGATAGCTCGGGGATATAGAGTGTCACCCCGATAAGTGTGGAATGGTCCACGGCATCGGTCACTTGTCCCGACAGCGTTGTGGTCTTGATATGAGTCTCGGCGCCGATGCATAGGCAAATAGCTGTGAGCAACATCAGCGTAAATATTTTCTTCATGTCTTTTTTTGCTATGATGAATGATACCCGTCGGAATATTCGTCGGGCTACAATGACCTACTGACCTTGTGCCTTAAACCGTATGGTGCGGTATTTGCACATCGGTCGTAAGCAAGGTCTGTGGCAGGTCAGAAAGATAAAAGGTGATAGAGGATATGCCATGTCCGATGGGACGTGGCATCCTCGCATTGGCCACTTCATGGCCATAGGGCATCATAGCACGGGTGGTGCCCGCAGATGTAACTGCCCACGGGC
>DBQL01000060.1:1715-4063 GCA_002305235.1 Prevotella sp. UBA1395
CAGAGCACACAGTGGTCTACCGAATGGGTGGCGGCGGAGATGTGGCCGGCATGCTGGATATGGTGAACGCAGTCGTAACACTCGGTCTGCGTGTTACAATCGAGAGGGTGATGGTGTAGCGACGACAAAGCCAGCATGGGCAAAAATACTGCAATGAGCACCCATGCGGACCAACGGCGTCTACTGTTATCCATTCTTCTCATTTGCTGCAAAATTACGAAAATCAGTTGCTATTTTCCACAAATATTACAAACTGTTAGTGAAATTTAACGGAATAAGTATACATACAGATTTTATTCGGAGTTCAATGCCAAGCCATCATGTTTCTATTGAAAAAGCTATTACATTTCCTTCTACTATAAAGTTTAGAAATATAAAACGTATAAAATAAACTTTATGAGTGGCGCATATCACGGTCTCTTCGACGAGATAACCATAGAACTGTATATGTATTATAAATCATTGATATCAGACACCGTACCGCGCGAATCGCCCTCCACGCCAACAGACACAAATTCCACACCCGTTCCCCCCTGTTCCTGACAGTTCCCGTCAACACGCTCTGGGCCGCTCCTGTAGCAGCGACAAGCAGAAGAAAAAGAGATTGAAGAAGTGTTTCATGTCTTTTTGGAGAATATCCGACGAAATGATTACTTGGGGAAGCTGCTTCCGCCATTAGCCTTACATTTCACGAGAGCTGTCCTCTGTGCCTCAACAGTGACGGGCATCAAAAAAAAAGGACAGGCCTCATGACCCATCCTCTTGTTGTAAGCCTGTGGAGCTGGTGGGATTCGAACCCACGTCCAAACAGGGAAATCATACGCTTTCTACACGTTTATTCCGGCCTTCAGTTTTCGTGCGACGACAAGACCCGGACCACCAACCGTCACCTTAGCCTCTAAATCTCACCCGGGCATCGAGGCCTACACGAGCTATTTCCGATTTTCCTGCACCGCTTGACCCTCAGATTCGGAACAACATCCTTGGAGCGATGTCTCGTCCCATCATCTAATGACGGGATAAAGCCAGTAATCTACTGTACTTCGATTAGGCAGCGAGAGCGTAATTGTTTTCGCCAATTAAATTTTTGACCACTGGGATTAAGGAGCCAGCAACCTACGCTCCGCGTGCTTACGTACCATCTCATCCTGCTGTCAAATCCAGTCAACCCCAGTTTGTTCTTTTCCTCTGAAATTCAGCAAGTAAGAAGCATAAGATGTGCAAAAGTGGAGTATAAAGGGAAAATTACGTATTATACCCTACTCGTCCACCTTAATCGTTGCAAATTTACAACTATTTCTGGACCCACGCAAGCGTTTAACATTATTTTCCTCACAGAACGGTCAAACACACTCTTTTGTCTTGAAAAAAAATCAAAATGTTGAGATATTTACTATCTTTGCCACATATTGTTCAATCGTGAACCGCCATACGGCTCGCAAGTTCGTGGTGACCACATTCGCCTTGCCATGCCAATCCGGCGGAGGATTCTGTTGGATATTACAATAAAAATCATTCGAAATATAAAAAAAAACTTCGTTTCGCTTAGTTTTTCGTCACGCTCAACGGTATTCAAGGTGTATGAAGCAAAAGACAACAGACATTGAACGGCTGTTCCGACAGCATTACGAGCGGATGTTCCGCACGGCAAGAACCATTCTCTATGATGCCGACGAATGTCGCGACGTGGTGAGCGATGTGTTCGAACATCTCATCAAGGAGTCGACCGTGCTGCTGCCCGATACCGAGGAGGCCTACCTCCTGCGGAGCGTTCGCAACCGGTGTCTTCACGTCATCGCTCACAAAGGGGTCAGGGAGCGCGTGGCCAAGCTGCTCCTTGACAGCGAGGAGACACTGCTCTCCGACCATGACGACGAGCGGTTAGACCGTCTGCACAACATCATCGACCACCTCGAGCCACCCATCCGGCAACGCATTCTCCGTCTCCGACTGCAGCAGGAGATGACCTATCAGGAGGTGGCCGATGCCGTGGGGGTGAGCAAGGTGACCGTCTACAACCACCTGTCGCAAGCCATCGACACAATCAAACAAATTTTCAAGCAAGCGAAACAATGAAAAACGAAAACATCAATGACAAGCGTGCGATGTTCCTCGACATGCAGGATCATCCCGAAAAATACACCGACGAGCAAATCACCGCACTGCTGGCCGATGATGACATCAAAGCCTTTGCCGAGACATTGGCCATGAGCAAGCGGGCCGTGATGCGGCAAACCTCAGAACACGTTGACGTGGACGACGCATGGCAGCAGTTTGCCGAGGCCCACAGCCTGCCCCGACGCAACCGATACAAGATAGCCGCTGTCACCACAGGCATCGTCTTTCTC
>DBQL01000059.1 GCA_002305235.1 Prevotella sp. UBA1395
CTCGACGCTCAGGCCGTGAAGGTGCTGCAAGAGGGGGGCAGGGTGCTCATCACCGCGGCGGGAAAGGTGCGCTATGGCAATGACGTGAAGCAGACATACCTGCCGGTATTCTGGAACACAAGTTGGTTCAAGATGCGTCCGCCGCATACCACCGGGGCCACGATCGACGTGAGCCACCCGCTGTTTCGCGAGTTCCCCACCGACAACTGGGCCAATCTGAACTGGTGGGAACTGCTCAATCGCGCTCAGGTGATGAACCTCTCGTTGTTGCCCAAGGACTATCAACCGTGCATACAACCTATCGATACGTGGCACGTGAGTCGTAAGCTCGGCATGCTGATAGAGGCTCGTGTACTCAACGGAAGGCTGTTGATGACTACGATGGACATCACGCACGACCTCGATAAGAGGGTGGTGGCAAGGCAGATGCGCAAGGCTGTCATCGACTATATGAACTCGCCCGAGTTCAATCCCGCCATTCGTGTGACACCCGAGACGATAGCCAACTTCTTTGAGAACGAGGCTCCGGCAGTGAACATGTTTACCAAGGACAGTCCCGACGAGCTGAAACCCAAGATACAATAGTCGCCAAGGCCGTGGCGGCACGGCCCGAAACACACCAAGACACCCCGATGCCGGTTTGGCGTCGGGGTGTCTTGGGATAGGTGGTACGAGTGTGTCGGTGGGGCGACGACTACGGCAAGGGACCATGCCGGGGCCGTGGGGTGAGGGTCAGAACAGCATGCTGACGAGATGGATGGTGAGCTTGATGAGCAGCACGATGATGGCGATGAAGGCCAAGATGGCCCCGGCGAAGACCCATGCCTTGCGGTTAACCTCGTGCACGACGGCGCGATCGTCGTCTATAAAGCCCTGTATGAGACGCATGTTGCGCATGTAGGAGTGGCTGAAGATATCGAGGAGGTCGCCCAAGAAGAACGGGATGAGGCCTATGGCAATGTCTTTGGTCACGTTGTAGAGCACGGCGAGCGAGAGCGGTACCGACTTCACCACGAAGAGACTGAACCATAAAAACGGTAGGGTCATGACCGCCGACACGGTGTCTCCCCATCCTCCCGGCACCAGTCCGAGTATGGGGTCGATATAGTATTTGTCCATCCATTCGGTGATTTTGGACATGACTTTATAGGAGGGCGTGCCCATGACGCGTTGTCGTCGGGCCTGCCTGCGGAGTGTCTTATCGATGTGTTGATTCTCTTTCATACAATGCTTAGACTCCGATTATCGCGTTTTTGTTGCACGAAAAGCCTATTTTCTCGAGTCGCAAAGATGAGGGACGAAAGGGGATGAGGGTCTGAGCGTCAATAGTGTTTCACCCGGTACTGCTGCGGTGTGAGTCCGGTGGCCTTCTTAAAGAGACGGTTAAAGTAGGAATAATCATCATATCCCAAGGCGGCCGCGATGTTTTTCACCGGGTGTTCGGTGGTAACCAGTAGCAGCTCGGCTTTCTCCATCTTGCGTCGGGTGATAAAAACGTTGGGCGTACTGCCTGTTTCTTGTTTGAAGACCCTGATGAGGTGATCTTTGGACATGCACGCCTTGTCGGCGAGGACAGACAGTTCGATGGGGGTGTCGAGATGATGGAGGATATGGGTCATGGCCTCTTGGATGCGGTTGTCCTTGATGTTTCGCTTGGGCCGTGCGTTTTTCATGAATCGCGAGAAGAGCATGTACACGATGCCTTGCGTCTCTATCTTGTCGCAAAGCGGACTTTTGCGGGTGAGCTGTATGTTATGGATGATCGACTGATGATTGTCGTAGCTATCGGGATTGGAGGAGGGAAGCTCAAGGAACGGGTTGATTTCGCACAGGCGTTTCATGAGCAGCCCGTCAATGGGAGAGGCCTCGACTTCTGTCGGGAAAGTCCAATCGGCCATGACACTGCTGTCGTTGGCGTTGTTCTCATAGATGTGGAGATAGTAATGACAGAACAGTCCTGCGCACACATAACTGTGCCGGGTGTAGGCCGGAACAAGGTATAGATGTCCGGGGGTGAGGGTGACGGTCTCGCCGTCGATGACGATTTGGGCTGTGCCCTCGGTCACCAAGTAGAGCCGGGCGAACGGACTGCGAACGCCTTTCCAGTTCCAGTCGGCATGTTGTCGGGCGTAACCGATGTTCAAAGTGAGAAAACTGATTTGGTCAGCAGAGTATGTCATGGGGATGGATGTTTGATGCAAAGGAAACGAATAAATCATGAAAGTGCAACACATTGTGCGTTTTTTTTCATGTCTTGCGCCTTTTTTTTGAAAAATTGAAGGCTTTGTCGATATTGTCCTATGATTCCAACGGGAAAATACACCGGTCTTCAGCGTTTATTTTCTTATCTTTGCGGCAGCTAAACAAAAATGATCCTATGCAGTTGAAACAATGGCTTTTGCTGGGTGCGGCGTTGCTGTGGTGCGGTGCCCATGCCCAAGAATATCAGGTTCCGGTATCGGAAGAGCATGAGAAAATGGAAAAAGGGAAGTATGAACCCACATGGCAGTCGCTCGGACAGCATCGGGTTCCGGAGTGGTTCAGAAACGCGAAGTTTGGCATCTGGGCACATTGGGGACCGCAATGCGTGGAGGGTTCGGGCGACTGGATGGCCCGATCGATGTATATGGAAGGCTCCGCGGAATACCGGCATCATTTGGAAAACTATGGGCATCCCTCCGAGTTCGGATTCAAAGATGTGCTTCCTTTGTTCAAGGCAGAGAAGTGGGACCCCGACAAATTGGTGGCGCTTTATAAGCAAACAGGCGCGCAATACTTCTTCGTATTGGGCAATCATCACGACAACTACGATTTGTGGGACAGCAAATACCAGCCTTGGAACTCCATGAATATCGGTCCGCGGCGTGACGTGGTGGGCGAGTGGGCGAAAGCCGCGCGTAAGTACGGACTGCCGTTTGGCATCAGTTTTCATGCCGACCACGCTTGGACATGGTATGAGCCGGCACAGCGTTACGATCTGAACGGGCCGAAGGCCGGGGTGTATTACGATGGAAAACTGACCAAAGCCGATGGTAAGGGCAAATGGTGGGAGGGTCTCGACCCACAGGATTTGTACCAACAGAATCACCCGATGAGTGAGAAAAGTTGGTATAACGGGCAGATTCATCGCCAGTGGGACTGGTCAAACGGTGCGGCATTGCCCTCACGTCGTTTTGTGACCAACTTCTATGACCGGTGCCTCGATGCCATCAACAGGTACAATCCCGACTTGATTTATTTTGACGTGACAGTGTTGCCGTTCTATAAGATCAGCGATGCCGGACTGAAGATCGCGGCTCATTTCTATAACCATAACGCCCGGATACATCAGGGAAAAGAGACCTCTGTGATGTTCGGAAAGATATTGAGTGAGGAACAGCGCAAGGCCATCACGTGGGATGTGGAGCGCGGGGCGCCCAACCGGATTATCGATGAGCCGTGGCAGACATGCAACTGTATAGGCGGATGGCATTACAATACGGGCATCTACGAACGCAACGGGTATAAGTCGGCGGCCACTGTGGTGAAGCAATTGGTGGATATTGTGAGCAAAAACGGCAATCTGTTGCTGAGCATTCCCTTGCGTGCCGACGGCACGTTTGATGAGAAGGAGGCTGTGGTTCTCGAGGAATTGGGCGAATGGATGAGCGTGAACAAGGAATCGATCATCGGCACTCGCCCTTGGACGAAGTTTGGAGAAGGCCCTGTTGCCGAGAAAGACATCAAGCTAAACGCGCAGGGATTCAACGATGGCATGTATGGAAACATGACGTGGCAAGATGTGCGGTTCAATCAAAACAGCAAGTATCTCTATGTCACGGCAATGGGCTGGCCCGAGAACGGCACGCTCACCATCCGGGCGTTGGCCGAGGGAAGTGCCCTGTTCAAGTCAAAAATCAGGTCGGTGGAGCTTTTGGGCTATGGCCGGGTGCGCTTCCGTCGGACCGGGGCCGGATTGGAGGTGTCGCTCCCCAAGCCGGTCAACAAGATTGCACCGGTATTGAAAATCAGGAAGTAGGCTTTCTTTTGGTTCGAGTCGACAGTGGGTAAGTGCTCAGAAAACGCATTTCTAACCATTGGTATAACGCTGCCCCCAAGGCATACTGCCATCATGATTCCCCTTTTTTCCCTACTCTGCTGCCTACGGTATCAAGAGAAAACACCGGTTCCCGACAATCTGTTCATCATGAGCGTCTTGCCTGTTCTGTTCTCGTTGTCGATGGTCACGATGGCAGGATTCGGCAGATATTTCATACAATAAATTCTCCAATGAGATAACGCTTTAACCGTTTCAAATCATTCAAGGACACTCAAATCAAAGCTATGGCCAATCAATTCAACGACAAGGTGGTTGTGGTGACCGGCGGAGCACAGGGCATCGGGCTGTGTATCGCAGACGAGTTTCGCAAGGAAGGCGCTCATGTTTGTGTCATCGACAAGCAAGATGGTCCCCATTTTGTGGGCGATATTTCCAATAAAGACGTGTTGGAGGCCTTTGCCTCCGACATCATTGACCGGTATGGCCGAGTAGATTGCATCATCAACAACGCCTTGCCACTGATGAAAGGCATTGACCAGTGCACCTACGAAGAGTTCCAATATGCCTTGAGCGTGGGTGTGACGGCACCTTTCTATTTGGTCAAGCTCCTGATGAATCACCTCTGCGACGGGGCCTCCATTGTCAACATCTCCTCCTCGCGCGACCGCATGAGTCAGCCCCGGACCGAGAGTTACACCGCGGCCAAGGGCGGCATTGCAGCCCTTACCCATGCCTTGGCGGTGAGCTTGGCAGGCAAGGCACGGGTGAACTCCATCTCGCCGGGATGGATCGACACCGCTTTTCAATCCTACGAAGGCCCTGATGCCACCCAGCATCCGGCCGGCAGGGTGGGGCATCCGTTGGATATTGCGCATGTCGTCATGTTTCTTTGTTCAGACAAGGCCGGGTTTATCACCGGCGAGAACATCTGCGTCGATGGCGGCATGACCAAGCAAATGATCTATCACGGAGACCATCATTGGCATCTCGAGCAATGAACATGCCGACCGACAAGGTTCCCGTAACCCAAATTCCGGAAATTTTTCATAGCTCTGTCGAGTCAACTCGTCGGTAGATAGCCCACGACAGGCAAGACGCAGATAATCAGCTTTTTTTTGAAAAAAGTTGATAAACCATTTTGATATCGGATATAATACATATCTTTGTCGCAGTGTGCGGGGCGTATGCGTTGTTGCCCGCGACTGTCGTCGCTTCATGGTGCGCGCCGGCCCGTATTGTCCCCGGCAAGACGGTTGGCACGAGAGCACCAAGCACGGGTTCAGAAAGATTATCAATCAAATATCAATCAGAGTTATGAAAAAATCATCATGTTATTGTTTGCGGTCATGGTTGCCTCGTTGGCCCATGCGCAGAGTGTTTACATTGCGACGAGCAACAGTGCCGTGGCCTATCACAAGAGCCGTGACTGCGGTTATCTGAACAATGCCAAGACGGTGAGGCCGGTCTCGCTCTCGGACGCCAAGGAGATGGGCCGGCACGCTTGCACGGCATGTTACGGTAAGTCGGAAGGCGCGGCAACGAAGTCTGCCACCCGTGCCGCAGCTTCTCGCAAGACTGTCGCCAAGGACAACAATGCCGACGAGTTGCCCGTAACCAAGAAGGCAACCACGGCCCGTAAGAGCGCCAAGAAGGTGCAGGCCGATGCCGAAAAAGAAGTGAAGGATGCCAAGGCCGACACCAAGAAGACCGTCACGAAGTCCACGAAGACCATGAAAAAATCGGCTTCCGATGCCGAGAAAGAGGCTGTGACTGCCAAGAAGACGGTGAAGAAGAGCGCGAAGAAGGTCGCTTCCGATGCCGAGAAAGAGGCAACGGCCACCAAGAAAACGGTGAAGAAGACCACGAAGAAAGCTGTCAAGAAAGCGACCGAAAAGACGGTGAAAGAAGCCGCCTGATTTTTGGTTTCGCGATGATTCGATGATGCTGAGGGGATGTATCGGTTGTGATGCCACCGGGAATAACGGGCAAAGGGCAAACCGATACATCCTTTTTTAATGCAACGTCTCATCCCATGACACATCCTCCCGATACCCTATTGCCTTGTAAAAGACAACCGGTGACGTAGCCCGGGGCATGTGCATGTTTTATTTCACGATTAAAAGCAACATTTTATGAGTAACAAGTATTGCCAAAGTTGTGGCATGCCACTCAAGCGTGACCCTGAGTCGGGTGGCACAAATGCCGACGGAAGCAGGAGCGAGGAGTATTGCAGCTACTGCTACAAGGCCGGCGCGTTCACCTATCCTTGTGACGACGTGAGAGAGTTTCAGGAACACTGCCGAAAAATGATGATCGCGGGCGGGCATCACCCGTTCACGGCTTGGCTGTTCACCCGGGGCATGAGACGTCTGCCGCGATGGAAGAACGCCCATCGGCAGAGGTGAGACGCCTGTTTTCCGGACATGGAGAAGCAAGAGCGACTGACCGGTTCGCGGAGTCGTGGTGGCATGTGAAATGTAAGGAAAACGGCAAGGATTTTAACATTTCAAAATCTTCTTTTTAGAAATCCCATCATCGATTTTTGAGGGTTTTCGGCAGGGCGGAGGGGCCGTTATCATGGTTTTTCCGTGCCAAAACGTGATTCTGCCCGTGCGAATGCTATGGTTTCGCAAGACGAAACGATAGCCATCATGATGCGAAAAGGCTCTTTTCGGCATGCGTAAAGATGCTTTTCGCGTGGGTTGAAGGCGCAAACCATGCACGAAACAGAGGTTTGTGTTTGTAACTTATTGATTTGTAAGCAATTGTTAAGAAGTCTCATTTTGGGCGTATTTGCGGCCGAAGAGGCGGCCGATGGATAAAAATCGAAAACGAACAACCGTTTTGTCCTGAAAAATACAGGTAATTTTCCCTCTGTCGGGGTATATACGACGCAAGCCGCGCCGAGGGTCTCGGCAACGGCTTGCTGATGTGGCGACGGCCGCGGTGATGCGCCGTGGGCCTTAGGAAGAGGCGTGTCGTTATTTGAACAGCAGTGGAGCCATCTCGCGTAGCGAGCGTCGCCATGTGAGGAACTCATGACCGGTATTCTCCGACACGTATGATACGGCATTGTAGCCGGCGTTTCTCAGTGTCTCGGCGGCTTGGTTCACGCGGTCGGGATTCTCTCTGCTGCCACAGCTCATGAACACCAATGAGGGTTTCGCCTTGCCGTTCAGCTCCTCGGGCGAGTAGGTGCCGCCGGAGAGAAGACCGTAATATCCGAACACCTCGGGGCGGTCGAGGGTGATGTTATGGGTCTCCATGCCACCCATCGACAGGCCTGCCATGGCGCGGTTGGCGCGGTTGGCCTTGGTCTTGAAATGGCTGTCTACGTAGGGTATCAGTTCATCTACGAGCACCGTCTCAAACTTCTTGTAGTCAAACTGGCGTATCTGTCCGAAGCGAGCCTCGTTGGTCATGCCGTAGGTCATGACGATGATCATCGGGTCGCACTTGCCTTCGGCGATGAGATTGTCCAAGATCAGGTTGGCGTGTCCTTGGTTGCTCCATGCCGTCTCGTCTTCGCCCCATCCGTGTTGCAGATAGAGTACGGGGAATTTCTTCTTGCCGTCGTAGGTGGGTGGCAGGTAGACAAACGCGCGCCGGTTAACTCCCGTGCTGGCCGATGGGAAGAGAATTTGCGACACTTGGCCGTGGGGCACGTTGCGGTCGGCATAGAACTCGCGGTCGTGGGCGGGAATCTCGATGCCGCTTTCCCATCGTGTCGAGCCATAGTAGTTTTTCGCGCCGGGGTCGTTGAACGTGCCGCCGTCGACGGTGAGGTGGTAATAGTGGAATCCTTCATCCATCGGACCTTCGGTGGTTCCCGTCCATACGCCGTCTTTATCCTTGTGCAGCACGGTGCCGCCGCGTCCGCCAAGGCCGAGGCTCACGATGACCGACTTGGCGTCGGGGGCTACCACGCGGAATCGCGCGAAGCCTTGCGAGTTGACCATAGGATATTGTTGTCCGGGCTGATTGAACACCGAGGGTTGGAAATCCTCCTTGATCACGACATTGTCCAGTTCGGGATTGAAGTCCTTGATGAGCCGATAGGCGTTCTTGGGTTTGTAGTCTTTGTCGAAGGGCAGGGGGTAATTGTTGGCCCCGAGCCATGAGTCGCGGTCGGAAAGGTTCCAGAAGGTGACGTTGTCGATTACGTCGCGGTGCTTGCGCAACACCTTGAACAGATTGGCATACTGTGCGTCGTGCAGCGTCTTGATATAGGCGGGCACCTCTTTTTCCTCACCCTGCGAGAAGCGTAGCTGGCCACCCATCTCGGTGTTGATGCGCACATCCAGCTCGGTGATGTGGATATGCTTCACGATGGCAGCATATTTTGTGATGGCGGCATCGATGTCTTCCATGCTCGGTCCGTAGATGTTGTAATGGCCTTGCATACCGATGCCGTCGATGGGCACGCCCGCATCTTTCATCTTCTTCACCATGTTGAAGATACGGTCGCGCTTGGCCGGGTCGGCGGCGTTATAGTCGTTGTAGAACAACAGGGCGTTGGGGTCGGCCTCGCGGGCAAACTCGAAGGCCTTGGCAATGAACTCATCGCCGCAGAGCTTGTAATGTCTCGACTCGCGGTAGGGATTGGGCTCCTCGCCGTTGCGCATGCGACGATTGCCCCCGTCGGCCATAGCCTCGTTGACAACATCCCACGCATAGACAATGTCCTTATAACGGTTGACCACGGCGTGGATGTGGGTACGCAGTCGTTTGTAGAATACTTCCTTGCTCACATCCTTGCCCTTGCTGTCGGTAAACATCCAGTCGGCAAACTGGGCATGCCAGCAAAGGCAGTGGCCGCGCAGCTTGATGCCGTTCTGTCGGCAGAAGTTGGCAATGCGGTCGGCATTTTCCCAGTTGAACTCTCCCTCCTTGGGCTGGAGAGACACGGGTTTCATGTCGTTCTCGGCAGTGATGCTGTTGAAGTTCTTTTTGATGAGCTTGATCTGCTCGGGGTCGGTCACGTTGCGCTGATTCACCGCCACTCCGATGGTGAAGTAGTCGCGATAGGTGTCTTTGTAGCCCGTGGGGTCTTCGGCTTGTGCTCTCGGTTGCGGCCTCTGAGCGGCGGCGGGAGTGGAGAGTCCGAGGCATGTCAGGGCAAGACCAATGATTAGTGTTGCTTTTTTCATTCGGTAAAACGTTTAGGATTTATAGTTTAAGCTGATTGTTTACAAAGTTAGTCGTTTTGGCGTAACCTTTTTTTTCAACTTGTTGCAATTCTTATTATATATGTCAAAAGTTTACGAAAAAGGGTCGATTCTGTGGGGTTGGCACCCGGAATCGAAGATAATTCGGGCAAAAATTGCGTGAAACTTGAATTTTGTTTAATTTTGCAATTGTAAGCATCAATGGCCTCCGGCCGGTCCGCGACGCGGTCGGCGGGGCCGAGTTTCGCATCAAACAGAAGAATCAAGCAATGACAGGAATCATACTTACATTATTAATACCGTTTCTCGGAACGGCCCTCGGGTCGGCGTTTGTGTTTTTCATGAAAGACGAGATGCCCTCCGGCGTGCAGAAAGCGCTGTTGGGTTTTGCCTCCGGCGTGATGGTGGCGGCCTCCATCTGGTCGCTGCTCATCCCGAGCATGGATATGTCTGCCTCGATGGGCAAGTTCATGGTGGTTCCCGCTGCCATAGGTCTTTTGGCGGGCATGGGCTTTCTCTTGCTCATAGATATGCTCACGCCACACCTGCACCTCGGCGATTCGCATCCCGAAGGACCCAAGGCCCATCTTTCCAAGGTGGCCATGCTGTCGTTGGCGGTGACTATCCACAATTTCCCCGAAGGCATGGCTGTGGGTGTCGTGGTAGCCGGAGCGTTGCAGGGTGGCGAGTGGATCTCGGCGGCCGGAGCAATGGCAATGGCGCTCGGTATAGCCATTCAGAACATTCCCGAGGGTGCCATCATCTCCATGCCGATGAAGGCTGCCGGCGGCAGCAGGCTTAAATCGTTTGCGATGGGCACACTCAGTGGGGCGGTAGAGCCGCTTGGCGCGGTGATGGTCATATTGCTCGCGTCGGTCATGCAGCCCATTCTGCCTTACCTCTTGGCCTTTGCGGCCGGTGCCATGATGTATGTGGTCATCGAGGAACTCATCCCCGAGGCTTCGGCAGGCAAGCATTCCAACTGGTCGACCATAGGCTTTGCCATTGGTTTTGTGCTGATGATGGTACTCGATGTGGTGCTGGCATGACATGCCCCACCGCTGCGCTTCATGAGTCATTCTAAGGGCATCATGAGGGCAGGCCTGTGGTTTTGCGCCGGTTGGTTGATGATCTCATGAAACCTTGCAGATGGTTTCATGGCGTGTTTTTCAT
>DBQL01000038.1:0-3228 GCA_002305235.1 Prevotella sp. UBA1395
ACAATAACCACCTGAATGGGAGCAAGTTTCGGAGGAAGCACCAACCCGTTATCATCAGAGTGTACCATGATAAGCGCACCCATCAATCGGGTGGAAACGCCCCAGCTCGTGGCCCATACATATTCGGGCTTGTTCTCTTTATTGAGGAAGGTCACATCGAAACTCTTGGCAAAATTCTGCCCGAGGAAGTGGCTTGTGCCGCTTTGAAGGGCCTTGCCGTCTTGCATCATGGCCTCAATGGTATATGTGTCGAGGGCACCGGCAAAACGCTCTGTCTCACTCTTCACGCCCTGAACCACGGGAACTCCCATGTAGTTCTCGGCAAAATCGGCATAAACGCCCAGCATCTTGCGAGCCTCTTCCTGAGCCTCCTGCTCCGTGGCATGGGCCGTATGTCCCTCCTGCCACAAGAACTCCGAGGTGCGAAGGAACGGCCGGGTGCGCATTTCCCATCTCATCACGTTGCACCATTGGTTACAGAGGATGGGCAAGTCGCGATAGGAGTGAATCCAGTTCTTGTATGTGTTCCATATCATTGTCTCCGATGTGGGACGTATGATCAGCTCCTCTTCGAGCTTGGCCTCAGGGTCTACCATGATGCCTTTGCCGTCGGGGGTAGACTTCAGGCGATAGTGTGTCACCACGGCGCTCTCCTTGGCAAAGCCCGCTACGTGCTCGGCCTCTTTCGCAAAGAAGCTCTTGGGAATCAGCAAGGGGAAATAAGCGTTCTGCACACCGGTTGCCTTGAACATCTTGTCAAGCACCGATTGCATCTTTTCCCATATCGCGTAACCATAGGGCTTGATGATCATACATCCGCGAACGGGCGAGTTTTCAGCGAGGTCTGCCTTGGTGACCAAGTCGTTATACCACTGACTGTAATTGTCGGCGCGCTTGGTTAAATCTTTCAGTTCTTTAGCCATTTTTACTGTCTTTAGCATGTTGCCGATGGTGTTCAATAGGGAATTTCCTATTCCGAAATAGGAAAAAACCCTATACGCCAATCGAAAGTAATGTTTAATTTTGTCGCAAAGTTAATAAAAAAACTTTGATAATTCGTTTTCGTTATGAAAAAAGAATTACCTTTGCAGAAGATAGCCGGTGCTTGGACATCAGCAAATAAGCCTTCAGTCCGGCCACTCCAGCTATCGGTGCGTCGAGAAAAATTATCATATAAAAAATAAAGATTATGAAGAATGTAAAAATAGCAACAATGGGTATGTGTCTGCTTGTCATGAGCAGTTGTGCTACAAAACAAGGTACCGGTGCATTGATCGGAACCGGAGCAGGTGCTGTTCTTGGTGGCATCATCGGTAAAATAGCCGGTAATACGGCAGTGGGAGCAGCCATTGGAGGCGCGGTAGGTGCCGGAACGGGTGCTTTGATCGGTCGTCACATGGATAAGGTTGCTGCCGAGGCCGCTCAGGTGCAGAACGCCAAGGTGGAAGAAGTGACCGACGCCAACGGCCTGAAAGCGGTGAAGGTGACCTTCGACTCGGGCATCCTCTTTGCCACAAACCAGTCTACGCTCAACTCCAGCAGCAAATCAGACTTGGCCAAGTTCTCCACCGTTTTGAAGAACAATAGCGACTGCCATGTTGACATCTATGGTTATACCGACCGCTCGGGTGGTGATGCCATCAACGTTCCATTGAGCCAGAAGCGCGCGCAAAGCGTGGCCAACTACCTCACATCTTGTGGCGTGAGCAGCTCACAGTTGCAGAACATTGTCGGCAAGGGTAGCCAAGACGAGATTGAGAACAAGACCGTTTCTCAGGCCAACCGCCGCGTAGAGGTTTACCTGTATGCTTCTCCCGAGATGGTTGAGGCTGCCAACGCAGGTACGCTGAAATAAGATTACATATATTATATAATGGTAATAGGGGATGTGGGTATGATGCCCGCATCCCTCTTTTGGCATGAAAATACTGAAGAAAATCGTTCGATGGGGACTGAGCATTTTCTTGGCCTCAACGATTTTGGCTGTGGTGGCCTACCGATTCATTCCTGTCTTCATCACGCCATTGATGGTGATACGCTGCTTTCAGAACGGCAACCTGACCATACACCATAGTTGGGTCTCGCTGGATGAGATGTCACGCCACATCCCCGTGGCCGTGATGGCCGGCGAGGATTCCCGCTTTTTGCTTCATCATGGTTTCGACTTCGAGGCCATCGGCACCGCCGCCAAGCGCAATCTGACAACCGGAGGCACCAAGAAATATGGCGCGAGCACCATCTCTCAGCAAACGGCCAAGAACGTTTTTCTGTGGCCCGGGCGGTCGTGGGTGCGCAAAGGTTTCGAGGTTTATTTCACCACCCTCATCGAATTGTTTTGGAGCAAGCAGCGCATCATGGAGGTTTATCTCAACTCCATCGAAATGGGCGACGGCATATACGGCATCGAGGCTTGCGCCGAATACAACTTCGGCAAGAGCGCGCGAGACCTCACGCGCAACGATTGCGCGCTGATTGCCGCCACGCTGCCTAACCCGAGGAAGTTTTCCTCGCGCAATCCGAGCGGATATATGCGATTGCGCACAAGACAAATCAAGTCGAACATGAGATACATCCCGTCTTTCCCCAAGGAGGGCGAAGACTATGATCCCGGCACCGCCGTGGGCTCCACCTATAAATAATATGGTGTAGGCACGATACGGATAGCGGGTGCCGCGCATCGCCACACCATCACTCTATCTTCCATACGATGAATGCAGAACAACAAATCATAGACCAACTCAACGATAACCAGCGCGAGGCCGTGACCTATTGCGACGGCCCTCAACTGGTGATTGCCGGCGCAGGGTCGGGCAAGACGCGTGTGCTCACCTATAAGATCGCATGGCTTCTCGAGCACTATAAGCTGAAACCTTGGAACATCCTCGCCCTGACATTCACCAACAAGGCCGCCACAGAGATGAAAAGCCGCATCGGGCAGCTGGTGGGCGATGAGCGCGCACGCTACCTTCAGATGGGAACATTCCACTCGGTGTTCGCGAAAATACTACGCGCCGAGCACCAAAGCGTGGGCTACACCTCAGATTTCACCATCTATGACGAGGCCGACTCGAGGTCATTGTTGAAGAACATCGTCAAGACGATGGGCTTGGACGACAAGACCTACAAGCCGTCAACCCTCCATTCGGCCATCTCTATGGCCAAGAACCGCCTGTGCATGCCCGACCAATATGCGCAAGACGGCGACCTGATGTCTCGCGACCGCCATCG
>DBQL01000038.1:3274-4554 GCA_002305235.1 Prevotella sp. UBA1395
CTCGTCGTTACCTTCCAAATGCTCCATGAGCACGAGAACCTTCGCCGCAAGTACGCCGAGAAATTCCGGTATGTTCTGGTAGACGAGTATCAAGACACCAACTACGTACAGCAGCAAATCGTTACCCTTCTCACCAAGGAAAACCGCCGTATCTGCGTGGTGGGAGACGACTATCAGAGTATCTACGCCTTTCGTGGAGCAAAGATTGACAACATACTCAACTTCAACAAGATATACGAAGACAGTAAACTCTTTAAGTTAGAGCGCAACTATCGCTCCACCCGACACATCGTGGCGGCCGCCAACTCGCTGATGAAACACAACTCGCGACAGATACCGAAAGAGGTGTTCAGCGAGAATGAGCAGGGCGAGAAGGTCACCATTCTTGAGACGATCTCTGACAAACGCGAGGCGGCGATGGTATGTCAGGAGATCAGACGCATCAAGAGTCAGGAGCATGCGCAATGGAGCGACTTCGCCATTCTGTACCGCACCAATGCCCAAAGCCGCAACTTTGAGGAGGAAATGCGCAAGCCCGAGGTGGGCATGGGCAATTTTTATCGCATCTATGGCGGACAGAGTTTCTATCAGCGCAAGGAAATCAAGGATGTCATCGCCTATTTCAGAATGGTGGTAAACCCGAGCGATGAGGAGGCTTTTCGCCGCATCATCAATTATCCCGCACGCGGAATAGGCGACACCACACAGCAGAAAATCATGGAATGTGCCCGCCGGAACAATGTAAGTCTGTGGCAGGTGATCAGCCATGCCCACCAATACGCCCTCGACGTGAACAAGGGCGCGCTGTCGAAGCTGGCCGGTTTTCATGCGCTCATCAGCGGATTCATCGGTCAAGCGGCCACAACAGATGCCTACACGCTCGGCACGGAGATTATCGAGAAGTCGGGAGTCTATGCCGACCTCGCCGCCGACCACAGCATTGAGGGTACCAATCATTTACAAAACGTGGACGAGCTGAGGGCCGGTCTTGCCGACTTTGTGCAGGCCCGACAGGAAGATGGACAGGCGGAGCAGACGCGGCTCGCCGACTATCTCTCTACCGTCTCGCTGATGACCGATCAAGACACCGACACCGACTCCAACGACAAAGTGACGATGATGACCATCCATGCGGCCAAGGGACTCGAGTTTCCCACCGTGTTTGTGGTGGGCATGGAAGAGAATATCTTTCCCGGCACAATGTCGTTGGGCAGCCCCAAGGAGCTTGAGGAGGAGCGACGACTGCTCTATGTGGCCATCACCCGCGCCGAGAAACACTG
>DBQL01000038.1:4686-5108 GCA_002305235.1 Prevotella sp. UBA1395
CCATACACCGGCAGCAGGATGTGGGGTGGCGATGAGCGCAGACCGAACAGTCGCATGCAAAACTCACGACCCGTGGGCGACCGGTTCATGGCCGACCCCATGCCCAAGGAGACCGCGCCAAGGCGACCGGAGAAAGCCGCGAACCCGTTCTCGCCGGCATTCGAAGAGCAACTGCGCCGGCAAGGACGATGGAAGAGTGTGTCGAAGGCGATGACCAATGGCGGCCGGGCCACCCCCACGCCCTCGGCATCGGAACCCTATGGCGCGGCGTCGGCACCATCATCGGGCAGCCAAACTCTCAGCGAGGGGCAGGTGATAGACCATCAGCGGTTCGGACGGGGCATCGTGGTGAAGGTGGAAGGCTCGGGAGAGAACTGCAAGGCAACGGTCAACTTCGATGCTTCGGGTACCAAGCAACTGTT
>DBQL01000184.1:0-3294 GCA_002305235.1 Prevotella sp. UBA1395
CATCCCTTTTTCACCTCCATTTCGGCCGCGATCATCACCTGCGAGGCATCGGCATCCTTGGGTGCGCCCAGCGTGAAGGGAGCGACAAACTGCTCGGGAAGGGCCTGTGCCTCGCTCACCATCGCCATCGGTGCGTCGATAGAGTCGAGCTTGGCATATATCGGCGTACCCACGATGCCATCGTCCTCGCCGGCCGAGAGATACCCGGCCATCATGGCCATCGTCTCCGCTTCGGCGGCGGGAATGACCGGACCCATGAGCAACGCGGCCTTGTCTGAATAGCCGATGACCCACCGGTTGGGCAGCACGGCAAAGTCGTAGCCCCGCCTTTTCACAAGGGTGACACCCGCCCGAGACAGCGTTTGACGGAGTTTGTCGGCGTCATCCATCTTGGCGCAAAGTCCGAGATTGCCCTGCGCGTCCTCGAAAAAGAAGAGGTTGGCCGAGAGGTCGAGGCCCGTATTGTCGAGATTTGTCACGCGAAGGAGCGTCTTGAGCATCACCTGATTGCCCGCGCCGCTGAGCTTGGGCGTGTTCATCGAGATGAGCAGTTGGCTCTCTGCCGGTATGGCATTGAGGTAATCCTTGTCCGAACATGATGTCATTACCGCCAACATTGCGGCCAACACACCATAAATCATTCTTTTCATGCTTTGCGTTTTGATAGTTGTGCCATTGTCACCGCCATGAGTCCGGCCGTCTCCGTGCGCAGCCTGCTGCTGCCGAGCGACACCGACTCATAGCCGTGGGCCATCGCCTTCTCCACCTCGTCGACAGAGAAGTCACCCTCGGGACCCACCAATACCGTCACCTCAGCATCGTCGTCGGCCTGTTCCAACAATGTGAAGAGGTCGGTCTTGGGTATCTCGTCATAGCAATGGGCAATGAATTTGCGGCCCTCGCGGGGCAGCGATACAAAGTCGGCAAAGGTCGTAAGCTCCGTCACCTCGGGTTTCCACGGCTTGCGGCTCTGCTTCATGGCCGCCACCACAATCTTGTCCACACGGTCTGTGCGGATATTCCGTCGCTCGGAAAACTTACAGTTGAGAAACGTCAGATGGTCGAACCCCACCTCCGTGACCTTCTCGGCCATCCACTCCATACGGTCCATCATCTTGGTGGGCGCGATGGCCAGATGGATGGTTCCGCGCCAAGTTTTCTCGCGGGGCAACGTCTCCCGGATGTCGTAGAGACAGTGTTTCGACGCGGCCACGGTCACCTCGGCCCGATAGAACGTGCCTCGGCCGTCCATGAGAAATATCTCGTCGCCACCCTGAAGTCTCAAAACCCTCAGGGCGTGCTGTGCCTCCTCCGGTGGCAGCTCGTTGCCGTCGGCCGCTCCCGGAACATAAAAATAGCGTGCTTCCTTCATTCCTTGTCTTGGCTTCCGTCGTCAGACGGCTGCGCTTGATTGGTCTTTTTCCGCCGGTTGATCTCGTCGCGCAGATGCGACGCCATCTCGTAGTTCTCGTTTTTCACCGCCTTGTCCAACGCGCTTTGCAGCATCTCGTCGCTGATGGTGTTCACCGGCAGCGACACTCCGACGGCCTCACTGTCATAGACGGTGCTCTGACGCCTGAACAACGACTCCTCCATCAATACCGGTATCTCACCCCGCGAGACAAACGACAGCAGCACGGCATCGGTGGCCGAGATAGGAATATCGTCGAGTGTATCCACATTGCTCAGCATGGCCTGATACTTGCCGTCGACCAATTGGTCGATATGAACCTCGAGTCGCAGGTCGCTCTGCCAGTGTATCAGGTTCCACAGCACCTCAGGCAGCAGCTTGTCGATGAGCGGCGTGTTGTCCATCCGCAACGCAAACTCGCTCAAGGTGCGGGTGTCGCAGGGCAAAGCCACCTGACGCTGTTCGGCCGAATCGGTGAGCACAAGCAGTCCGATGTCGCTCGAGCCTACAATCTCCGACACGCTCCTGAAAACTAATCTTACCCTTGCAATCATTCCGTACTAACCTCCTCTTGTTTTGGTCGGAAAATCAACGCGAACGCCACGCACACCACCAAGGCATACAGCGCGAAAGTGTACCAGCATGCCGGCCATGCCGTTACGCCGTTCACGGTGTTGCTGTCGACCACGGCCTGAGCGGCAAACGACCCTATCGTGGCCCCGAGGCCATTGGTCATGAGCATGAACAGGCCCTGTGCCGACGAGCGCATCGAGGGATTGGTGGACTTGTCGACGAACAACGACCCGGAGATGTTGAAGAAGTCGAAGGCTACACCATATATTATCATAGAGCCTACAAACATCCACACCCCGCCGCCGGGGTTGCCCGCGCCGAGCAACGCAAACCGGAACACCCATGCCAGCATGGCGATGAGCATCACGTTCTTGATGCCGTAGCGCTTCATGAAAAACGGAATCATGAGTATGCAGAGTGTCTCGCTGATCTGCGAGATGGAATAGAGTATCACCGAATGCTTCACGCCAAAGGTGTCGGCATACTCCGGCAGGTGGGCAAAGCTCTCCATGAACGGGGTGGCAAACCCGTTGGTAATCTGAAGGCTCACGCCGAGAAGCATCGAGAAGATGAAGAAGATGGCCATCTTGCGCTGCCTGAACAGCGAGAAAGCCTGAAGGCCGAGGGCCTCGGCCAAGGATTTCTTCTCGTCGCCCTTCGACGTGGGACAATGGGGCAACGTAAAGGTATAGAGAAAGAGCACGATGCTCAGCGCGCCGCTCACCACAAACTGCATCTCGTTGGATTTATAGCCCATGAGGTCGACAAACCACATGGTGCAGATAAATCCCACGGTGCCCAGCACCCGGATGGGCGGGAAATCGCGCACGGTATCCATGCCGGCCTGCGTGAGCGCCGTATAGGCTACCGAGTTGGACAGGGCCAAGGTGGGCATGTAGAACGCCACGCTGAGCGAATAGATGGTGAACAACATGCCAAACCGGGCGTCGCCACCGGCCGTGTGCCCATACCATGCGCCGGCAAGCATGAACGCTCCCGCCAGCAGGTGGCAGATGCCGAGCAGCCGCTGGGCGGGTATCCAGCGGTCGGCAATGATGCCCATCAGTGCCGGCATGATGATGGATACCAACCCCTGCATAGCATAAAAATAACCGATGTGCGAGGCCATTCCGATGTTGCTCAGATAAATTCCCATGCACGTGAGGTATGCGCCCCACACCGCAAACTCAAGGAAATTCATCACCGCTAAGCGTACCTTTAGATTCATTGAAATATCATTATTAATTTAGATGCAAAGATAATACTTTTCTTGAAAATACATCAGCGATTCGATAAATATATGCAACATC
>DBQL01000184.1:3507-7946 GCA_002305235.1 Prevotella sp. UBA1395
ATACGGAGATGTCATGGTTTAATATATGTTAATAGAAAATATTTCTCCGCGAAAAACATTTCCGTTTCCCGAATAATGGTTACCTTTGCAAAATATTACATGAAAACGCTTCATTTCTGAAGCACCCTCCCCATTTCAATAAATTTTACCATACTAAAATGTATAGCAAAGAGGACTTATTATCTAAGAGCAACGACGCTCTTGAGACTATTGCGCATGAACTTGGTATCAATTCCCAAGAATTTAACGACAACGAACAGCTCATCTACGCGATTCTCGACAAGCAGGCCATCAACGAAAGCAGCCAAAGTTTGCTCGCCACCTCCAAGCACAAACGCACACGAATCGTACGAAAAGAGTCCGACCGCGTATATTCGGTAAAAGGAAAAGACGGCGAAAACTTTGACACCAAGAATGCCAAAGCCGCTGCCGCACAGCCTCCTCTCTTCAAGAATATCACCACTCCTCCGGCCGAGAACAACGATATCGACAGTCATAAACAGAAAATAGACTCGCTCGAAGCCGAACTGGCCGCCCTGCCCAAGCACCGAGGACCCAAGACCAAGCAGGAGCGAGAACTGCTCGCAATGATCGAGGAGGCCAAAGAAAAAGCCAATATGCAANNCCCGTCGCTGAGCCTGAAAACGAGAATACAGACTTCATTCCCGAGGCCACTTTTGCCACAGGAAACAGCAACCCGGCAGGCAAAGCCGACGAAGACCTCATCGCCAAGCTCCAAGCCAAGATCAACGCACACAACGAAACCCCCGAGAACTACCGTGAACCGCTGAACGCCGAAGGCGTGTGGGCCGACGACCCGAACGACGGAACAGACTTCATCACGGTCATCGACCTGCCCATCGAAGACCACGGACTGGTGCCAAACTATGACATGTTTGACAATCCCATCAACTCCTTCGCCCAGCCCGCCATACCCGAATATACTCCCACGGCAAGTCCGGCCATGAACAATCAGGCCTACGACTTCAACGATATCATCGCCGCCACGGGCGTGTTGGAAATCATGCCCGACGGCTACGGATTCCTCCGCTCGAGCGATTACAACTATCTCTCCTCGCCCGACGACATCTATGTGGCCGGAAACCAAATCAAGCATTACAACCTCAAGACCGGCGACGTGATACAATGCCACGTCAGACCGCCGCACGAGGGCGAGAAATACTTCCCCCTGACCAGCATCGACAAGATCAACGGACGCTCGCCGGCCGAAATCAGAGACCGCATTCCGTTCGACCATCTCACACCGCTCTTCCCCGATGAGAAGTTCAACCTGTGTGGCGACCCGAAGACCACCAACCTCTCCACACGCGTGGTCGACCTGTTCTCTCCCATCGGAAAGGGGCAGCGCGCGCTCATCGTGGCCCAGCCCAAGACCGGTAAGACCATCCTGATGAAGAACATCGCCAACGCCATCGCCGCCAACCATCCCGAGGCTTACCTCATGATGCTGCTCATAGACGAGCGACCCGAGGAGGTGACGGATATGGCACGCACCGTCGACGCCGAGGTCATCGCCTCGACATTCGACGAGCCGGCAGAGCGCCATGTGAAGATCGCGGGCATCGTACTCGAGAAAGCCAAGCGCATGGTAGAGTGCGGCCACGACGTGGTGATATTCCTCGACTCCATCACTCGCTTGGCGCGCGCATACAATACGGTATCGCCGGCCAGCGGCAAGGTGCTCACCGGTGGTGTCGATGCCAACGCACTGCAAAAGCCCAAGCGGTTCTTCGGCGCGGCACGAAACATCGAGAAGGGGGGCTCGCTCACCATCATCGCCACGGCACTGATCGACACCGGGTCGAAGATGGACGAGGTGATCTTCGAGGAATTCAAGGGAACCGGCAACATGGAACTGCAGCTTGACCGCTCGCTGAGCAACAAACGCATTTTCCCCGCCGTCAACCTCATCGCCTCAAGCACGCGTCGTGACGATCTCTTGCAAGACAAGACCACCCTCGACCGCATGTGGATTCTCCGCAAATACATCGCCGACATGAATGCCATAGAGGCCATGAACACCATCCACGGACGCATGGAGAGCACCCGAGACAACACGGAGTTCCTCATCTCCATGAACGGATAACACATCGGTCAAGATGCCCGGCACCGACGGGCAACGGGCCTACGGCCGGTCACGCGGACTCACACTTCACGCCTCCCCACACGGGAGGCCTCACCCCTCAAACACAAAAGCCGAATGATGCCACTCAGACGCCTTTGCTGCTGCATACTCATCATCTGCGCGGCCCATGTCGCACGGGCACAGATGAAATGGAGCCAGCCCTTCCAAGCCTACTTTGACCAGTACAAAGATCTGGCCATCGAGCAGATGTTGCGCTATCGCATCCCGGCCAGCATCACACTGGCGCAGGGCGTTTTCGAGAGCGGAGCCGGGCGCAGCGCGCTCGCCACGGTGGGCAACAACCATTTCGGCATCAAGTGTCACGGATGGAACGGCCGCACCATCGCGCAGGATGACGACGAGACCGGCGAGTGTTTCAGGGCCTATGACAACCCCCGACAGAGTTACGAAGACCATAGCAAGTTCTTGGCACAAAACAGGAGATACGAGCGGTTGTTCCGTCTCTCGATGACCGATTACAGAGGGTGGGCACACGGACTGAAGGCCTGTGGCTACGCCACCAACCCCAACTACGCGAACAAACTCATCGAGATCATCGAACTCTATCGGCTCGACCGCTATGACAACGCCAAGCATTACGACAAGTTCATGGCGCAAAGGGGAGGCAACGACCGGCCCGCACGGCAGGGCGAAACGCTCCATCCCATCAAGATCTACAACAAAAACTACTATCTCATCGCACGCGAAGGCGACACCTTCAAAAGCATCGGGAAAGAGACAGAACTATCGGGACGCAAGATCGCCAAATACAATGAGCGCGACTATCACGACCCCTTGCATGCCGGAGACGTGGTCTATCTCAAGAAAAAACAGAAGCGCGCGCCCAAGGAATTCAAGCGCGTTCCGCATATCGTGAGACCGGGAGAGAGCATGTACACCATCGCGCAACGCTACGGCATCAGGCTCAAGAGCCTGTATAAGATGAACCGTCTCGACCCCGACCACACCCTCAGGGTGGGCGACTCGCTAAGGATATATTAATCTTGCAACGATACTGACAAATGAAAAAGAGCTTGGCGGCCATCGCCTTGCTGCTCCTTTCGGGCAACATGGCTACGGCACAAAACTTCAACGACTATTTTCAGGACAAGACACTGAGGATAGATTATATCTTCTCGGGAAACCGAGACACGCAGCATATCGCCGTGGACGAGCTGCTTGTGGAACCCCGTTGGTACGGCAAGCGCAAACGGTTGGCCGAACTTCCCGTCGAGGGCAACGGACAAATCACCGTGCGTGACCACAAGACCGGACAGGTGATCTACCGCAATTCATTCTCCACGCTCTTCCAAGAATGGCAGCAAGAGCCCGAGGCCACACGCACCAACAAAGCCTTTGAGAACGTGTTTCTCGTGCCGATGCCCAAAGATACCGCCGACATCACGGTAGACCTGCGCGACAACCGACGCCAAATCTCGGCCTCGACCACCCACCAAGTGGTGCCCACAGACATCCTCATACGCCCCATCGGCTATCGCAACGTGACCCCCTTCGAGGTGCTGCAGCAGGCCGAAGACACCACCAACTGTATACATTTCGCATTTCTTGCCGAGGGCTATACGCCACCGGAGATGGATGTTTTCATTGCCGACGCCCGCACAGCGATGGACGCTCTCTTCGCCCATGAGCCTTACAGGAGCATGCGCCGCTACTTCAACATCGTGGCGGTAAAGTCGCCATCCAAGGATAGCGGGGCCAGCGAGCCGGGCAAGGGAATATGGAAAAACACGGCGCTCGGCTCGCATTGGGACACCAATTACAGCGAACGATACCTCACCACCACACATCTCAAGGATATGCACGACCTCTTGGCCGGCACGCCCTACGAACATATTCTTGTGCTCGTCAACTCCGACCGCTATGGCGGAGGCGGCATTCTCAACTCCTATACGCTCTCCACGATGCACAACCGCTGGTCGAAGCCGGTGGTGGTACATGAGTTTGGCCACAGCTTTGCGGCCTTGGCCGACGAGTATGCCTACGAGGGCGACGAGGTAAACATGTATCCTCTCGACGTGGAACCGTGGGAAAAGAACATCACCACGAAGGTGGATTTCCACGGAAAATGGGAGAATCTCATCGGCAAAGACAAGGTGGCGGGCTTCTATGAGGGCGCGGGCTATAAGACCAAAGGGGTCTTTCGCGGCTATCCCGACTGCCGGATGCGCACCAACGAGATACCCGAGTTCTGCCCGGCATGCCGCCAAGCCATCACCCGGCTCATCGAATTTTACGTGAAATAATCTCTCGCCACACCACCCCGGTGCCCAGT
>DBQL01000184.1:7964-9981 GCA_002305235.1 Prevotella sp. UBA1395
TGGCTCTCGGCAACCTGCCTCCCGGCAGCCGCGCAGCCCACAGACAGTGAGCGTTTGGGCATGGCCATCGAGTATTTCCGGAGCAACAAATACCACGAGGCACTCATCATCCTGCGCGACCTCGACTCGAAATACACTCTCAACCCGCGCTTCAGGGCTTATCTCGGCGTGTGTTGCTATTATGAATGGGACTATGCCCAAGCCACACACTACCTCGACTCGGTCATTCCCCAACTCTCGTCATTCGCTCCGCAGGAACTGTCGTTCTACTGTTTTGCCGACGCCGAGAGCCATTTCAACCTGCGACAGTACGACAGTGCCCTGCCCCTCTACACGCAAATGCTTACCCTTTGTCGCGACAACGAGAAGCCCGACGCCTATTATCGTATGGGGTTCATCTATCTCGCTCGCGAGGAATGGGTCGCCGCCCTCGACCATTTCCAAAGCGCACTGGTCTATTACCGGCAATACCGGCCCGAGGAGAAAGCCCGAATCGCACAAATCAGGAATATGATCAACGGTTGCTGCAAAAAGATAAATAATGGGCGATAAGCATGCTTTTTATGTTAAATCAGTGAGCCAATTGCTTTATTTTTAGTATTTTTGTCCCATGGTTTTGTATCTTTCCGGAACAGGAAACACCCGCTGGGCGGCCTTGCGAATCGCCGAAACCACAGGCGAGGAGGCGGTAAACATGGCCGACCTCGACCCCAACGGCACGCTGCGCCCACTCCAACCCGGCGAGCGGCTGGGCTTTTGCTTCCCCGTTCACGCATGGCGTCCGCCCCGTTTCGTACGACGATTTGTCAGCCGGCTCACCCTGCAAACCCACGGACACTATGTCTACGCCCTCTGCACGGCGGGCGACACGGTGGGCGAAGCCATGAAGATGATGGCCGATGACCTGCGTCAACGCCACATCACCCTGAACGCCACCTACTCGCTGCTCATGCCCAACACATACGTGGGACTGCCGTTCATGGATGTGGACGACCAAGAGACGGAGCACCGAAAGATTGCCGACGCCGAACACCTGCTCAACCAATACGCTCAAGACATCATGCAACGCAAGGACGGTGGCGAGCCTCTGCACATCGGGCGATGGCCGAGAACCAACACCCGACTGCTCGGGGCGGCATCCATCAACTATATCAACTCCGACAAACCCTTTGCCGTAGACAGCGTGAAATGCGTGAGATGCGGCATCTGTGCCAATGTGTGCCCGCTGCATAACATCATCGGCGGACTCGGATTTGAACCGCAATGGAAACACCGAGATAGCTGCATGGGTTGTTTCGCATGCTATCACCACTGCCCTCATCATGCCATCGCATACGGCCGACAGACCCGCCACAAAGGACAATATTTCTTTCATCACCCGCAAAGACGAACTCCAAAATAACCATCAAGTATCACCACCAACAACAATCAAGCACATGAAGAAAATACTACTTTCACTCGCTATGGCCCTGCTCACCATCGGCACGGCCCACGCAGCCAAAGCATGGCCATACCCCATCAAGGTGACACAGAGCGACGGTACGACCATCACTGTGTTCCTGCATGGCGATGAGAACTTCCATTGGTACACCGACATCAAGGGCAATATCCTGAAACGACAGGGCAACGACTTCACCATCGTCGACACAGACCCTGACACTTTCCTCGCAAAAGCCTCCGCCACGCTCAACAGCAAGCCCATCAGTCGCGAGCCGATCAATGCCACGGCATCGCTCTTCCCACACACCGGAAGCCCGCGCGCGGTGGTCATCTTGGCTCAATTCCCCGACTGGCCCTTCACCTTGCCCAATCCGAGGGCCTCGTTCGACCAGTATCTCAACCGCACAGACGGACACCCCGAAGACCTCGGCTACGGCGAACAATACAACTATGGCAGCGTGAAACAGTATTTCATCGAGCAGAGCGACTCGGCATTCGCACCGCAGTTTGATGTCTACGGACCCATCACCCTGCCCCAAAACATGTCATATTACGGTGGAACCGGCGACAACGGCCG
>DBQL01000184.1:10069-13993 GCA_002305235.1 Prevotella sp. UBA1395
CAAAGCTCCGGCGCACCCAACAACACGATGTGGCCCAAGAGTTTCTACCTCGCTACCGGCACCAAATTTGACGGCAAGGGCGTGAACCACGGTGGAATCAGCAACGAACTTATCGGTTACGAGGGCGCATTGGGATACAACACCACACCGACCGATACTGCCAAGACATTTAAGAATGCCGTGAAACGCATCAACGGCATCGGCCTGTTCATACACGAGTTCTCGCATTGTCTCGGTCTTCCCGACTTCTATCCTACCTATTTGTCGGGCACCTACGACAATCAGGGCATGGAAGACTGGAGCATCATGGACAACGGAACATACGTCTACAACGGCAACTGCCCCACAGGATACACCGCGTGGGAGCGCGAAGCCTTCGGATGGGACAACATCCCGACCATCACCGCGGCACAGCAATACCGGCTCACCGGGCACAAAGGGCAGCGCGCCGTGAAGGTGGTCAACCCCAATAAGGCCGACGAATATTTTGTCTTTGAGCTTTTCGAGGACAAGGGATGGAACCAGCGCGTCGCTCGATATACCAGCTCTTCGCAGGGCATCAACTACAACCCTGACACCAAGGGGCTGCTCATCTACCACGTAGACTATAACACCTCGGCCTTCAGCTTGGGCGGAAACAGCGTGAACAACATGGCAGGACATCCACGGATGACGGTCGTTCCCGCTGACGGACTGCTGCAATCGAGCTACCGCATCGACCACGGCATCACGCAATATCAATATGTGCAACAGCTCAACGGTGATATTTTCCGTAACCACGACGGCCTGTCCTATCCCACATTCTCGCAGGATGGCGGGTTGGTGAATGCCGCATGGTGGACGGCAAGTGATGCCACGCCACTGTTCAATATCAACTATCTCGACGGCGCGGTATATTTCGACTTCCTGCAAAACATTGCCACCACGGGTATCTCGCAGACCGATAAGACCGCCGCAACGACGATGGCTGAGAAGATCTATACCCTCGATGGCCGCTATGTGGGTACCTCTGTCGATGCCCTGCCCCACGGAATCTATATCAGCGGCGGCAAGAAATTCGTGAAATAAGCCTCTGCCGCCATCACCACAGATGACCGCAGCCACTGCGAAAGCCCCGACTTTCTGATGACGAAAGTCGGGGCTTCTTGTTGGCTTGGCGGTTCATCAACCCCGCACAACCATCTCACCCCCTATCCTTTCACCCCATCGACACGGGTCACGGAATAATGGCGGAGAAAGAAAAAATACTGATGAAAAATACTGATAAGCCCTCTCCTTACCGCCCAAATATTCTTATTGATGCACATTCGGGTGGAAAAACGCGAAAAATCACGCCTTTCAGAAAACATTGAGAGTAAGGCACTTGCAAAATATTGACATTCCGCGATGGTGCGATCACTACCCAATCGCAACGCGAAAGCTATCCAATGGCAACGCGAAAGCTATCCAATGGCAACGCGAAAGCTATCCAATCGCGCGACGATTACTATCTCAAACTCGCACCTCAACGCATTTCCGGCATTGCGAAAAGGGCTTTTTCGTGCCAAAACCGCACTTCGACCACCGGGCCGAAAGCCATTTCTCCCTCTGAGAGTAGCATGAAACCCCATTTCCACAACATTTCAGACAAAAAATGTTGTGACTTCATCTTGACATATTATGCCCCACGAGCACCCGTCATCATGCCGCAAAAGCCATGCCCGCAGCGCACAGCACATCACCGCCCGATAATAAAAAAAGGTGTGTCTGCACCATGCAGACACACCCGATGTATAGGATGAACGGCGTTTACCTATCAGTTGGACACATGACTAAAGTAGAAACCGCTGACCAATTGGGCCACGCCCTTATAGCTTCCCTTGGCCGCGATGACCGTGAGTTTGTCGCCCACCTTCAGGCCCTTGGCATCGATGAGACCCTTGCGGGCATCTCCTGTCGCGCCGTAACCGGGATAGATGCCATAGACATAGATCTCGCCGGTCTCGTCTTCGAGATACAGGTTGCCATAGGCGGCATTGGCTATGCTCTTGATGGTGCCCGTAACCATGAAGTATGTATTGGGGTCATCGGCCTTGGCCAGCACGTCGGCAATGGTCAAAGCAGATACCGACGAGACCGTCTCGATGATGCCCGAGCCGATCTGCGGTGTGCCGTTATACGCGCTGCGCTTGCCCACCACGGTCACAATGTCGCCCGCCTTCACACCCTTGGCTGCCACGTCGGCCACCTTGTAGCCGTAAGTCTCACCCGAGAAGTCGCTGATATAGATGTTACCCTTGGCGGCATCGACCACCTTGGACACCACGCCGGTGATGCGGTAAGAAACGTTGCCCACCTCGGCGGCATTAAACTCGGCCACGGTGGCCTTCACAATGGCACCGGCCTGCGTGAGCGTGGTCTGCGAGGTATAGTCCTTGGTGCCGTCCGTGGTGCGGAACACGATGGTGGTGTTGCGGTCGCCACCGTCGTTGGCGGCGGCCTTGAACTTCACCACAGAGTTGTTGTTCAGCGTCTGGATAGAGCTGATCGACAGCCACGACTTGGCATTCTCGGGGATGTCTACCGACAGGCCCTTGCCCTTGCAGGTCACGTATGCCACAGCCTCGCCACCCTCCACGGGCAGGCTTGCGTTTTCTACCGAGTCGACCTTGACGAGCGACTTGTTGATCTTGACCACCGTCACGTCAACCAGCTCGACCGTCGTACCGTAGGTTTTCTTGGGTCCCTGCACCGTCACCTCGTCGCCGACCTCGATGCCGAGGCTTGCGAAGTTCTTGGTTGCGCCTTTCTGGTCGAGCGTGCCATAGATGTAGATGGTGCCCGTCTTATCGGTGAGATACCAGTTACCGTATGTGGTATTGGCAATGGCTGTTACCGTACCGGTGACCATGTATGTCTTGTCGTCGGGGCCGGCAATCACTTCGGCGCAGCTGGCCGACGATACCACGGGCAGTCCTTGTATCACGTTGACACGCTGTGTCTCGCCGTTACAGGTGAGCAACAGCTCCGCGCTGCGGCCGTCGAGCGTCTTGGGCGCGGTGAGGGTGATTTCCTTTTCGCCGGCCGTTCCGATGGTGTCAGAGAGCGTCAGCCATTTCACGGAGTCCTTTTGGGTCATGACTTTCGTCAGTTTCCAGTCGCCTGTGGCTGTCAGCGTGAACGAGTTGGAACCGCCGTCGACAGGCAGCGAGATATAAGATGATGACACCTGAACACTGCCAAGATGCGTGTTGTTGTCGTCATCAGAACAGCCCACGAACATCATGGCTGCGACTGCGATAAATGCCGGGATGATATTTCTGATTTTCATATTATGGAATCATTATTTTAGTTGAACATATACTTGATACCGATAGAGGCATACCATGCCTGACCAATGGAGTGGTTGGGCACGAATGTCTTGGTATTGGCATTGATCGAAGAGGGTGTCGAGAATGTGGCAAAGCCCTCTGCGTCGACGCCCTCATACTTCAGGATGCGCGGGTCGGTACCGATCTCGGGATTGAGATACTTGGAGACACCCCAGCTGGAGTTGAAAAGGTTCATGACATTCTTCACGTCGAAGCTCAGCTGCAGGGTGTGCTTGTCCTTGCCCACGTTGAGTTTGAAGTCGTGCTTATAGCTGAAGTCGATGCGATGAACCCACGGAGAGTAGAGGCTGTAAGCCTCGGCATACTCGCCCTGATGGTTTTTCAGGTAGTCGTTGTTGTGTACATAGTCCATGAAGCGTGCCTTGTCGTTCTCGGAAACGAAGCGGAACAAGCCTTCGCTCACCTGCCGGTCGGTCGGGATATAGAGCGCGTCATAGCTGTAACCGTCGCCGTTGATGTCGTTGGCAACCATGTATGAGTAGTTGTAACCGCCGCGCCATGCCTCATAGATCAGGCTGTAATGGTTGCCGCTCTTGTCGTGGGCCGTGGCCGA
>DBQL01000184.1:14087-16694 GCA_002305235.1 Prevotella sp. UBA1395
GTCCATCCATAGCCACGCGATGTGTTGCCAAGGACAAAGGCCTTGGTGCCGGTGTGGAAGCCTGTGGGATAGATCGGGCGATTGTCTACGCCATTGAAGCGTGCGAATCCGCCCACATTGGGGATGCTCCAGTCGGATATTGTCACGGCGTTGAGCGTCTTGTTGAAGATTCCTTCCATCGAGATGGTGAAGGGGAACGATACGGGCAGCGCATAGTCTACGGCCAACGAGGTCTTCCAAACCTGCGGCATCTTGAAGTCGGGATCTACCGCTGCGATCGATGAGGGAAGTGTTCCGTCTTCAGAAGTGATGGTCGTGGGATAGCCCAAAGAGGCGAGCTTGTTGTAGAGCGCCGCTGCGGTGGCACGACCATTCTGGTCGGTTACCAGTCCGCCGGCAAACTGGCTCATGTCGATATAGCGGCTGCCGTCGGCACCGGTGGTATAGGGTCCGGTGTAAGGGAAAGCCTCCTTCTTGGTCTTTGCGTCGTAGACCTTGGTGTTGGCATTGAGCATTGCCTGATATTGCACCATGCCACTGTTGGTCGGCATGTTGGTGAAGAACACGAGAGGCAGGTTTCCGGCAAAAAGTCCGGTACCTCCGCGAACCTTCAGGCTCTTGTCGCCCAGCACGTCCCATGTGAATCCTGCACGGGGCGAGAAGATGAGATTGGCCGACGGCCACTTGCCGGTGTCGATGTGACGACCATTGTAATCAAGGTTATAGATGGCCTTGTTGGTCATCAGGTCGCCGTTGTTGAAGAACAATCCGTCGATGCGCACACCGTAGGTGAACTTGAAATTGGGAGTGACGGCCCACTCATCCTGACCGTAAACGCCAATCTTATTGGTACGCACGCGTGCTGCCGGACTTGCCTCGCCGTTGTAACCGTAGGTGAGGTTCACAATCTCGGGCGTGCCGCCATTGAGGAAATCCTCCATGCTGGTATAGCGATAGTAGCCCGTTCCGTTGCGCATATACTGGTTGTCGGCCATCTTGTACTCGTAGGCCACACCTCCGATGATGCGGTGGTTGCCGAGATAATAGTTCAATTCGTCCTTGATGTTCCACACCTTGTTATGTACGGCGTTGTTCCATGTGAACAGCTCGTAGCCCAACGACATATAGGCCTTGCCGTCTTTGAGTATGTCGATGAAGGGGAATTCGTCCGAATCGCTCGCGCGCAGGTCGTTGAGCACGGAGTAAGTGGCGAGGAACTGGTTGGAGAGATTGTCAGAGAGGCGACTGTTCAGGTCGAAAGAGAACGAGTGTACGAGGTTGTCCATCGCGTACATGGAGTTGGCAAACGACATGGAATACTGCGACATGCGCGCGTCGACCATGCGCGTACCGCCGTCCATCGACGAGGCATTGGGCGAGTTCCAGCTGCGATTCTTGGTGTAGTTGTAACGCAGGGCGAGCCGGTGCATGTTGGTGATGTTCCAGTCTAAGCGTGCGAGGAACTTGTAATTGTTGGCATCGGCGGGGAAGTTGGTGTATGACCCCGTGTCGTAACCATATTTCTGTCTCACGAAATTGGATACCGTCTCCATGTCACTGAGCGTGGTGCGTGAGAGATAGTTGGTCTCGTCTGACACGCCATCCTCCGAGGCGCGCCAGCGGTTCACCACCATCGGGGTCTTCTGCATCTCGCCGTTGACAAAGAAGAAGAGCTTGTTCTTGATGATCGGGCCGCCGAGTGTGAAGCCATACGTGGTGCTCTGGTCTTTCTCGCGGGCACCGGGAATCTGCACACGCTCGATGGCATCGCCTCGCAGGTTCTCGTTCTTATGATAGATATACGCGCTACCCTTGAAGGTATTAGTACCCGACTTGGTGATGGCGTTCACGCCGCCACCGATGAAGTTGGTCTGACGCACGTCGAAAGGAGCCACCACAACCTGCAGCTCCTCGATGGCATCGAGCGAGATGGGGTTGCCGCCGCCGGGGAGCTTGTCGCTCAAACCGAAGTTGTTGTTGAAGTTGGCACCGTCGACGGTGAAGTTGGCCGTACGACCGTCCACACCGGCAAAGTTCATGCCGTTACCGCCGTAGGGCGAGAGACGTGTCACATCGGTGATGCTGCGGGTCACCGTAGGCAGATTGACAATTTGCTGATTGGAGATGTTGGTAGACGCACCGGTTTTCTCGGTGGTAAACTTCGTGGCCTTGGCAGCCACCACAACCTCGCCCAACTGCTGCGCGTCCTCGGTGAGAGAAGTATTGAGGTTGTAGGTCTCGGCCAACTGCAGGGTCACGTCTTTGACCACCTTCGGCTCGTAGCCAATGTATGAAATCTTCACTTCGTATGGACCACCGACACGCATACCGTTGATGGTGAACATACCCTTCTCATTGGAAACCGTGGTGTAACGTGTGCCGGAGGGAGTGTGCACGGCCTCGATGGTGGCACCGATCACGCTTTCTCCGTCTGCAGTTACCTTTCCGCTCATTCCGGAAGTGGTGATCTGAGCCATGAGTGTTGATGTGAACATCAGCACCATTGCCATCAGAAAATACAATCTTTTCTGCATAAGATTTAAGAAATTAAAATTAAAACATGTGGGGATAGGCCCCGTTTATACGTAACTATTCAGCGATAATCGG
>DBQL01000045.1:0-558 GCA_002305235.1 Prevotella sp. UBA1395
CGGCGACGGCATGCAGCTGGCCGGAAACATTTTCTCAACAATTTCAGCAACGGTGGGCAATGACATATCGACGTTTCCCGACTATCCGGCCGACATCCGCGCCCCGCAAGGGTCGCTGACCGGCGTCTCCGGCTATCAGGTGCACATTGGCGAGGGCAAAGTCTACACCCCGGGCGACAAGTGTGACGTATTGGTTGCTATGAACGCGGCGGCCCTGAAGACCCAGTATCAGTACGCCAAGCCCACGGCAAGCATCATCATCGACACCGACTCTTTCGGTCCGGGCGACCTGAAGAAAGCCGAGTTCAAGAGCGACGACTACCTGAGCGAGATGGGCATCGACCCCGACCGGGTCATCGCCTGCCCCATCACCCGCATGGTCAAAGAGGCCCTTGCCAACACCGACATGGAGATGAAAGACAAGCTGAAATGCCGCAACATGTTCGCATTGGGACTGGTGTGCTGGCTTTTCAACCGCGACTTGCAGCTCATGGCCGACTTCCTGAACCGCAAGTTTGCCAAGAAACCCGCCGTGGCCGAGGCCAACATCAAGGTGGT
>DBQL01000045.1:581-2289 GCA_002305235.1 Prevotella sp. UBA1395
CCGGGCCGGTATATGGACATCACGGGCAACAAAGCCACCGCCTACGGCCTGATGGCCGCCGCCGAGCGCGCCGGGCTGAAGCTCTATCTCGGCTCCTACCCCATCACGCCGGCCACCGATATCCTGCACGAGCTGTCCAAGCACAAGTCGATGGGTGTCATCACCGTGCAGAGTGAAGACGAGATCAGCGCCTGCGCCGGGGCCATCGGAGCATCGTTTGCCGGAGCGCTGGCCGCCACGTCGACCTCCGGACCGGGTATATGCCTCAAGAGTGAGGCCCTCAACCTTGCCGTCATCGACGAGCTGCCGCTGGTGGTCATCGACGTGCAGCGCGGCGGACCGTCTACCGGACTGCCCACCAAGAGCGAGCAGACCGACCTGCTTCAAGTGCTCTACGGCCGAAACGGAGAAAGCCCCATGCCCGTCATCGCGGCCACAAGCCCCACCGATTGCTTCGATACCGCCTATATGGCCGCTAAGATCGCGCTCGAGCATCTCACCCCCGTGGTGATGCTCAGCGATGCCTTTGTGGCCAACGGCTCGGCAGCATGGGCACTGCCCGACATCAGCAAGATGCCCGAGATACATCCCCACTATGCCACCCCCGCGCAGAAATACAAGTACACACCCTATCAGCGCGACAGCAACACCAAGGTGCGTTACTGGGCCATCCCGGGGCAGGAGGGCTACACCCATATCCTTGGCGGACTGGAAAAAGACGGCGAGACGGGTGCCATCTCAAGCGACCCGGAGAACCACAACAAGATGGACCACCTGCGATACGACAAGGTGGCGAGCATCGAGGTGCCCGACTTGGAGGTGGAGGGCGACAAGAAAGATGCCGAACTGCTCATCGTGGGCTTCGGCTCTACCTACGGACATCTCTACTCGGCCATGCTCGACATGCGCCGAAAAGGCTACAAGGTGGCACTCGCCCACTTCAAATACATCAACCCCCTGCCCAAGAACACGGCCAAGGTGCTCATGAAATACAACAAGGTGGTGGTCGCCGAGCAAAACCTCGGACAGCTCGCCGCGCTGCTGCGAATACGCATCAACCATTTCGTGCCCTACCAATACAATCTGGTGAAAGGCCAGCCTTTTGTCGTGAGCGAGCTTGTGCAGGCCTTCGAGTCGCTCATCGGGGCTCCCGACGACAAAGAGATCGGCACCTATTTTGAGACGCGAATACTGCAATAACGATTGGAACACTAAAACCGACGAACATGAAAGAAGAAAACATCCTTGCGGAAGGCGCCGCCCGGCAAGCGCCCAACGAAACATATAGTGCCCAAGATTACAAGAAGGGACAACCGCGCTGGTGTCCCGGTTGTGGCGACCACGCGTTTCTGAACAGTCTACAAAAGGCGATGGCCGAGATCGGCGTGCCACCCCATGAGACCGCCGTCATATCGGGTATAGGCTGCTCGAGCCGACTGCCTTATTATGTCAACTCCTACGCCATGCAGACCATTCACGGGCGTGCGGCAGCCGTGGCCACGGGCATCAAGATCGTGAACCCGCGACTCACCGTGTGGCAGGTGAGCGGCGACGGCGACGGACTGGCCATCGGCGGCAACCATTTCATCCACACCATGCGCAAGAACGTGAACCTGAACATGATCTTGCTCAACAATCGTATCTACGGACTCACCAAGGGACAGTTCTCGCCCACCAGTCCGCGCGGATTCGTCACCAAGTCGAGTCC
>DBQL01000045.1:2369-4130 GCA_002305235.1 Prevotella sp. UBA1395
ATCATCTTCAACAACGGAACCCATGAGGCGGTAGCTACCAACGCCGGGCGAAAAGCCAACGCGATCTATGTGGAACACGGCAAGCCGCTGGTGTTTGGCGAAGACAACCGCTACGGACTGGTGCAGCAGGGGTTCGGCCTGAAGGTGGTTGAGATTGGCAAAGACGGCTATACCTTGGACGATATCCTCATCCATGACAGCCATTGCGAGGACGACACGCTGCAGCTCAAGCTCGCCATGATGGACAATGAACACGGCTTTCCCATCGCCCTCGGCGTGATACGCGATGTAGAGGCTCCCACCTTCGACGGGGCGCTGAATGCGCAGATCGAGGAGGTGAAACAGAAAAAGCCGTACCACAACTTCATGGAACTGCTCGAAACCAATGATATCTGGGAGGTGAAATAGTGCCGGCCGATACCCTCATGCACGCGGCAGCCCGTCGGGGGCTGCCGCTTTTTTTGAACCGACACGCCACCGCCGCCCTCCCGCCTCGGTGTCGCGACACCGAGGGCAGGGGTGAGCGGTGTCAAGATGATTCCTAAAAATTTATTCGCGCAAAACGTTGCCGGCACACCCCGGCACGCCCTTCACACGGCCGATGGGCATCGGTACAGGGGGCAGGCCATTGCCTTAACTCGGCGAAAACCATCGAATCGCGACCCCACATCGCCGCACGGCACACCGAAAACGCCGCCGGCACGGTGCGAAAAGATAGTCTTCGTCACGCGAATCGATAGCTTTCGCGGCGCGAAAAGATAGCTATCGCGATGCGAAAAGATAGCTATCGCGAAGCCATCACGATATTCTCAAAACTAAAAACCTGATTATCAGTACCTTACGAAAACCACCTTTCTAAGCCGCTCAGACGGGCGAAGGGCAACGTTTTGCCGGAAAATCGCACGCACAAAAGCCCTGTTCAAGATTTTTCAACAATATTTTTCTCCTCGCACGCACAGCCTCTTGTCATGAAAATCATCACACAACGTTTTTAAAAACAATGATAACACACTTCCAATCAATAAGTTACCCCTCATTATAGACAAAATCTATCTCATGATAGACCGTCGCTCTTGGCAGCTTGTCGCTAATGACTTATCTTTGTATCGCATAAAAAAGAATTCATCAACAGATAAAAAAATATTGCGTATGTTTATCACACAACTATTATTTCTCATGGGTATCGTCATGCCCAAGTTGCCTTATTCGGCCAACGCGCTGGAGCCGGTCATCAGCGAACAAACGGTAAACATCCACTATGGCAAGCATCTTCAGGGCTATGTCAACACGCTGACCAAGCTCGTCGACAACACCGAATATAAGGATATGAGCGTGGAGAACATTGTGAAAAGTGCCCCCGAAGGACCGATCTACAACAATGCCGGGCAGCTGCTCAACCACGCGATCTACTTCGAGTCGTTCAAATCGCCGGTGAAAGACAATGTTCCCACGGGCAAACTGGGCAAGGCCATCGACCGCAGTTTCGGCAGTTTCGAGGCGTTCAAGACCGCCTTCACACAGGCTGCCACCTCGGTTTTCGGCTCGGGATGGGCATGGCTGTCTGAAGACAAAGACGGACGGCTGGTCATTACCAAGGAGGCCAACGGCGGCAATCCGCTGCGCAGCGGACTGAACCCCATCTTCGGCATCGACGTATGGGAGCATGCCTACTACTTGGATTATCAGAACCGGCGCGCCGACCACATTGCCGCCATCTGGGATATCGTAGATTGGAAGGTGGTGGAAAGCCGCTTGGGGAAA
>DBQL01000047.1:0-2851 GCA_002305235.1 Prevotella sp. UBA1395
AAGTTCGATGACGTGAAAGAAGCGTTGCTTGCTGCCGATATCGAATGGTTTTCCTACTACGACGTTCGCGGCGAGGGCAAGATGCGACAAGCCCGCATATACCGCGGTGTGATGTACGACACGAGCAGCATTGAGCGCGTGCTCCTGAATATAGTGGTACGCGACAAGAACGTGGAGAAGACCGTTTTGGCCATCACTCGTGCCGCTCAGACGGGCGAGATTGGCGACGGTCGTATCTTTGTCATCCCCGTAGAAGACACTGTTCGCATCCGCACGGGTGAGCGTGGCGATGTCGCACTGTATAATGCCGAGCAGGAAGCCTAAGGGCGGAATCCGGTTATTCAGAGGTATTCAGGGCCGTCAGACCCATCAAGAGAAAGCCCATCGCCCGGGCGTGAGCGCCCCGCCATCCTGTCGACTCTGCCCGATGCCCCAAGGGGAAGGACATGACACACCGCCGGAATGCGTTTGGCGGAGTTCACACCCCATGCCGGTCAAAGGCCGATTCCATCGCATGGCGACCATCCCGGACAACAGAAGAGAGAATAGAGAGAAAACAACGGTCTGACGACGAAGTATCATCATTAAAGTAAGAAAATTATGACAACACAAGATTTAGGAATATCCATTGATACCGTATGGATGTTATTGGCAGCCATGTTAGTGTTTTTCATGCAGCCGGGATTTGCGCTTTGCGAGGCCGGATTTACGCGTAGCAAGAACACCGCGAACATACTTTTCAAGAACTTCGTGGACTTTATGATCGGTTCCGTATTGTTTTGGTTTGTCGGTTTCGGCTTCATGTTCGGTTCCGACGGCCAAGGATTCATCGGCATGCCCAACTGGGGCGACTTGAGTTTTTATACCAACGGTGCCGGACTTCCCACCGAGGGCTTCCTCATCTTTGAGACTGTGTTCTGCGCGACGAGTGCCACCATCGTGAGTGGAGCAATGGCAGAGCGCACCAAGTTCTCGATGTATTGCATCTATAGCTTTTTCATTTCATTGCTGATCTATCCCGTCGAGGGCCACTGGACGTGGGGAGGCGGCTGGCTGAGCAATGCCGACCCCGCCGGATTCATGATGAGTGTCTTTGGCAATCCGTTTCACGACTTTGCCGGGTCGGCCATCGTGCACAGTGTAGGAGGCGTTTTTGCCTTCGTCGGCGCATGGGTATTGGGTCCTCGTTTGGGCAAATACCGCAAAGACGGACGCAGCAATGCCATCCCCGGTCACAGCCTGATGGCAGCCTCTTTGGGCGTGTTCATCCTTTGGTTCGGATGGTTTGGATTCAACCCCGGCTCACAGTTGGCCGCCTCGGGCGAGGTTAACCGCGTGGCCATCTCGCACGTGTTCCTCACCACCAACCTTGCCGCCGTTGCCGGAGGACTGGGTACAATGTTCACGAGCTGGATAAAATATGGCAAGCCTTCGTTCTCGTTGACGCTCAACGGCATACTTGCCGGACTGGTGGGCATTACCGCAGGATGTGACATGGTGTCTCCCGCGGGAGCCGTCATCATCGGCCTTATCTGTGGCATCGTGCTACCGTTTGCCATTGAGTTTATCGACCAGAAGTTGCATATCGACGACCCTGTGGGTGCCAGCTCCGTGCATGGCGTGTGCGGCATACTCGGAACGCTGCTCACCGGACTCTTCTCTGTGAGTGCCGGCGCATTCTACGGCCACGGCCTCGGCTTCCTTGGCGCACAGGCTTTCGGCATTCTTGTCATCGACGGTTGGGCCTTGCTCTGCGGACTGGTACTCTTCCTTGCCATCAAGCACACGGTGGGTCTGCGTGTAGACAAGCGTATCGAGGAGGAAGGACTCGACATCTATGAGCACGGAGAGAGTTGCTATAACTAAACTTTTCAATACCTGAGGCAATCCTCGCGACAGCAGGTGCGGGGGGCAGCAATGCCCCTGTGCTCTGCTGTCTTTGAGGCATCGGGCCATAAGGAAATATCGAAAATCCCGAAAACATACTATAAGACATCATCATTTTTAAGCATTTTACAACCATGTGTGGAATCGTAGGAATATTCAACATCAAGGCACAGACGCCTGAACTGAGACAGCAAGCATTGGCCATGAGCCAGAAAATACGCCATCGCGGACCCGACTGGAGCGGCATTTACTGCGGCCACTCGGCCATCCTCGCCCACGAACGGCTGAGCATCGTCGACCCCGAGTCGGGGCGGCAGCCACTCTATGCCACCGACGGCAAGCAGGTGCTGGCGGTGAATGGCGAGATTTACAACCATCAGGACATCCGTCGCGACTTTGCCGGCCGATACGCCTTTCAGACGGGCAGCGACTGCGAGGTGATCCTTGCCCTATGGCGCGAGATGGTGAACAATGCCTCACCCATCGACCACGGGGCCATTACGGCCATGCTCGAGCGATTGTCGGGCATCTTCGCCTTCGCGCTTTACGACAGCGAGCGCGACGAGTTTCTCATCGCCCGAGACCCCATCGGGGTCATTCCCCTCTACATCGGCTGCGACGGCGAGGGCCGGGTGTATGTGGGCAGTGAGTTGAAGGCCCTCGAAGGCCATTGCGACCGCTACGAGCCTTTCTTGCCGGGACACTATTATTGGAGTGGCAAGCCGGGCCTGACGCGCTATTACGAGCGCGAATGGATGACGCGCGTGCCCGACGCGATGCCCACCGACGAACCTCAAGCCCAAGCGGCTCACGAGCGCGCCGTGCACTCGGTGCACGACGCCCTCACCGATGCGGTGCGCCGACAGCTCATGAGCGACGTGCCATACGGGGTGCTGCTCTCGGGCGGACTCGACTCATCGGTCATCTCGGCCATTGCCCGACAGTTTGCCGAGAAGCGCATAGA
>DBQL01000047.1:2875-3324 GCA_002305235.1 Prevotella sp. UBA1395
GTGGCAGACCACATCGGCACGGTGCACCATGAGATCAACTACACCATTCAGGAAGGACTCGACGCCATTCGCGACGTGATCTATTTCATCGAGACCTACGACGTGACCACCGTCCGCGCCTCCACACCCATGTACCTGTTGGCACGTGTCATCAAGTCGATGGGCATCAAGATGGTGCTCTCGGGCGAAGGGGCCGACGAGATTTTCGGCGGCTATCTCTACTTCCACAAGGCGCCCTCGCGCGAGGAATTCCACCGCGAGACGGTGCGCAAGATGGGCAAACTGCATCTCTACGACTGCCTCAGGGCCAACAAGAGCCTTGCGGCGTGGGGCGTGGAGGGCCGTGTGCCGTTCCTCGACAAAGAGTTTGTAGACATCGCCATGAGCCTCGACCCGCAGCAAAAGATGTGTCCGGGAAAGACGATAGAGAAGAAAGTGGTGCGCGAGGC
>DBQL01000047.1:3412-3750 GCA_002305235.1 Prevotella sp. UBA1395
GCGGCGCGCAGCGTGCCGAGCGTGCCGAGCGTGGCATGCAGCACCCCCGAGGCTTTGGCATGGGACAAGGCCTTTGCCCATCTCAACGACCCGAGCGGGCGTGCCGTATCGGGCGTGCACGAGAAAGCCTACACACAAGAGTGACACCACACACAGGATAACACACCCCGAGGGGCGAAAAATTGTAAGGATGGTTCATCATCATTTTTTTTCGAGGCAGCAAGCCCACGATGAGCCATACATGGTTTTCGCCCCTCTTTTTGGTGTTTTCCGGCCGAAAACCGAGCAATGCTCTCGCGATAAGATAGCAATCGCGACGCCATTGCTATGCTTTCGCG
>DBQL01000047.1:3812-4260 GCA_002305235.1 Prevotella sp. UBA1395
TGCCTCATTTTCGCTCCGAAAACGTGCCGGGAGGCGCAAGAAGCCTTTACGACAGGCCTTTTCAAGATATTTCATCCGAATTTATCGGTATCGCACGCACCACGCGCCGATGCCGCCTCAACAAACCGCTTCATCTATAAATCGGCCAAAACTTATATTTTGTTAGCTAAAAGCACGTGCCACCTTACACATTGATACAAATCAAGGCAGATTGCTAACAAATATTAAACAATGCTAAAAAGCAACGGAATGAAGCTGTGTTTATCTTTCAATTTGAAGATAAATAAGTAATTTTGCAAACAGATTGCCAAATAAACAGGCTTTATAATTACAAAATGCGAACTGATATGACAAAAGGATTGTACAACAACCGGTATGAACACGACGCTTGCGGCGTGGGCATGGTGGTCAACATTCATGGTAACAAAAGTCATCAATTGGTAGACAG
>DBQL01000047.1:4280-7741 GCA_002305235.1 Prevotella sp. UBA1395
GCCGGAATCCTGCTGCAGATTCCGCACGAGTTCATACTGTTGCAGGGCATTCCGGTACCCGAGCGCGGCAAGTATGGCACCGGACTGGTGTTTCTTCCCAAAGACGAGAAGGTGCAGCAGATCATCCTCTCGATCATGATCGAGGAGATAGAGCGCGTGGGACTGTCGCTGATGCACTTGCGCAACGTGCCTACCAACCCCGACTGCTTGGGTGGAACGGCACTCTCTTCAGAGCCCGACATCAAGCAGGTGTTTATCACCGGAGTGGCCGACGACAAGGTTCCCACCTTTGAGCGCACGCTGTACATCGTACGCAAGAAGATCGAGAACCGCGTGGCGCAGATGGCATCCAAGGAGAATGTGTCCGACTTTTACATCTGTTCGCTCTCGAGCCAGACCATCATCTATAAGGGCATGCTGTCGAGCCTGCAGCTGAGACAGTATTTCCCCGACCTCACCAACAACTATTTCACCAGTGGCATCGCACTGGTTCACAGCCGTTTCTCTACCAACACCTTCCCCACATGGAGCCTCGCACAGCCTTTCAGACTGCTGGCACACAACGGCGAGATCAATACCATTCGCGGTAACCGCGGATGGATGCAAGCCCGCGAGTCAGTGCTCTCGTCAGACACCTTGGGCGACGTGAGCGCCATTTCGCCCATCGTACAGCCCGGCATGAGCGACTCGGCAAGCCTCGACAACGTGTTCGAGTTTTTCGTCATGAGCGGTCTTTCGCTGCCACATGCCATGGCCGTGATGGTGCCCGAGAGCTTTAACGACAAGAATCCCATCAGCGAAGACCTCAAGGCTTTCTACGAGTACCACTCCATTTTGATGGAGCCTTGGGACGGTCCGGCGGCACTCTTGTTCAGCGACGGACGCTATGCCGGAGGAATGCTCGACCGCAACGGTCTGCGCCCCGCACGATACACCATCACCAAGAACGACATGATGGTGGTGGCCTCAGAGGTGGGTGTCATCGACTTCGACCCCTCTGAGGTGGCCGAGAAGGGTCGACTGCAGCCCGGAAAGATTCTGCTCATCGACACCCAAGAGGGCAAAATCTATTACGATGGCGAGATCAAGGAGCAGCTGGCATACGCTCATCCCTATCGCCAATGGCTCAACACCAACTGCATCCAGCTTGAAAAAATACACAGCGGACGCAAGGTAGACAATGCCATTGCCGACCTGAAAGCCAAGGAAACGGAGTTCGGCTTCGGGCAGGAAGACATCGAGCTGACCCTCGTGCCTATGGCCACCAAGGGCCAAGAGCCCACGGCATCGATGGGAAACGACACTCCGCTCGCCGTGCTCTCTGACAAACCGCAGATATTCTTCAACTATTTCCGCCAGCAGTTCGCACAGGTTACCAACCCGTCCATCGACTCCATCCGCGAGAAACTCGTCATGAGCCTCACCGAATACATCGGTCGTGTGGGCTCGGGCATATTGAATCCCGACGAGAGCAACTGCAAGATGGTGAGACTGCCGCATCCCATCCTGACAAACACCCAGCTCGACATTCTCTGCAATATCCGCTATAAGGGCTTCAATACCATCAAGCTCCCCATGACCTTCGAGAAGGCAACCACCGCATACGGCGAAGCCTCCTTTGCCAAAGATCAGGGTGAAAAGCTCGGCGAGGCGCTCGACAGGCTGTGCCGCGACGCTGAGAAGAGCGTGGATGAAGGCTACAATTACATCATCCTCTCAGACCGAGACGTAGACGATACGCATGTGGCCATTCCGTCATTGCTCGCCGTAAGTGCCGTGCACCACTATCTCATCAGCGTGGGAAAACGCGTGCAAACCGCGCTCATCGTGGAGAGTGGCGAGATACGTGAGGTGATGCACGCCGCGCTGTTGCTCGGTTACGGAGCATCGGCCTTGTGCCCATACCTCACCTACGCGGTGCTCGACAACCTCGTGAAACGCGGGAAAATTCAGGAAAACTATGTCACTGCCGAGGCCAACTACATCAGTGCGGTGAAGAAAGGACTGTTCAAGATCATGGCCAAGATGGGCATCAGCACCATCCGTTCATATCGCGGCGCGAAGATATTCGAGAGCATCGGACTCTCCGAGAGCCTGCTCCGGGCCTACTTCGGCACCGAGATCAGCACCATCGGCGGTATCGGTCTCGACAAGATTGCGCAGGATGCCATCGCCCTGCACACCGAGGCCAAGAAGATAAGCGGGCACAATGATGCTCCGCTGCCATTCCCCGGACTGTTCCATTGGCGTGCCAACGGCATCGAACATGCATGGAACCCCGACACCATCGCTACCCTGCAGCTCGCCACCCGCAAAGGCGACTACGCGCTTTTCAAGAAGTATACCACCCTCGTCGACAAGAAATCGAAACCCATCTTCATCCGCGACTTCTTCGAGTTCAAGCACAATCCCATCGACATTGAGCAGGTGGAGCCGGTGGAAAGCATTGTCAAGCGATTCGTAACAGGTGCCATGAGCTTCGGCGCACTGTCCAAAGAGGCACACGAAGCCTTGGCCCTCGCGATGAATAAGTTGGGCGCACGCTCCAACACCGGAGAGGGAGGCGAGGACAGTGAGCGCTTCCATTCGACGGTAGACGGCATCAGTCTGAACAGCAAGACCAAGCAAGTGGCGAGCGGTCGTTTTGGCGTCACCACGGAATACTTGGTCAATGCCGAGGAAATACAGATCAAAGTGGCACAGGGTGCGAAGCCCGGCGAGGGCGGACAGCTGCCCGGTTTCAAGGTCGATGAGGTCATTGCGCGTACCCGTCACTCCATTCCCGGCATCAGTCTGATCTCTCCTCCGCCCCATCATGACATCTATTCGATCGAGGATCTCAAGCAGCTCATCTACGATTTGAAGAACGTTAACCCCCGGGCCGCTATCTCGGTGAAGCTCGTTGCCGAAAGCGGCGTGGGCACAATCGCCGCCGGTGTGGTGAAGGCCAAGGCCGATCACATCGTGATTTCGGGTTCCGAGGGTGGCACAGGAGCCAGTCCTTCGTCGAGCATGAGGTTCGCAGGCATCTCTCCCGAGATTGGTTTGGCAGAGACACAACAGACGCTTGTGAAGAACGGCCTGCGCTCTTTGGTGCGCCTTCAGAGCGACGGACAGCTCAAAACGGGCCGCGACGTGATCTCGATGGCATTGCTCGGCGCCGAGGAGTTCGGCTTCGGCACGGCACCGCTGATTACCCTTGGTTGCGTGATGATGCGCAAATGCAGCCAAAATACCTGCCCGATGGGTGTGGCCACTCAAGACAAGAAGTTGCGGGGTTACTTCCGCGGGAGCTATGAATACGTAGTGAACTTCTTCACGTTCATGGCCCAAGAGGTGCGCGAGTACTTAGCCTACATGGGCTTCACAAGCCTCGACCAAATCATCGGTCGCACCGACTTGATAGAGACAAAAGCCTCTGTTCTCGACTTCAGCAGGCTGTTAACCCGGGAGGAAGGAGA
>DBQL01000053.1:0-4010 GCA_002305235.1 Prevotella sp. UBA1395
GGGAGCGAAATCAAACCATGTAAATAGATAAGCTATGAAACAACTAAGATATATCATGCTGATGCTGACGTGCCTCATTGTATCGCAGGTTTCAGCGCAGATTGCGGCGGTGCATGGCTCGGTGGTCGATGAGTACGGTCCCATCATGGGAGCGGCGGTATGCGAGATTGATGGCACCGGGCGTATCATCGAGTCGACGACAACCGACCTCAATGGCAATTTCTCCATGAAAATCAGCAACCCCAAGAATAAGATACGGTTTACTTATGTGGGATGCAAGGCTGTGGTGCTGCCTATTAACAAAGAAGAATATGATATCACGCTGAAGAGTGAAAACGTAATCAATGAGGTTGTGGTCAAAGCCCAGCGTCGTCTTAACGGTGGTGGATTGGCCATTCCCGAGCGAGAAATATCGTATTCTACGCAGACCATCTCAACCAAAGAGTTTGAAGGATTGGGCATGAATACCATTGACGAGGCTTTGCAGGGACGTATTGCCGGACTCGATATCGTGTCGGTGAGCGGTAATCTTGGTGCCGGAACAACCATGCGACTGCGTGGTGCCAGTACGGTAAGCTCGCTCACATCGAGCAATCCGCTGATCGTTGTCAATGGCAATACGTGGAATGTGGATATGAGCAACTTCAATGTAAACTCTGCCAATGACGAACAGTTCGCACAGTTGCTGAACATCAATCCGGAGGATATTTCGAGCATCACCGTGCTGAAGGACGCCGCGGCAACGGCAATTTACGGCTCGCAGGGTGCCAATGGCGTGATAGAACTCACCACCAAGCGCGGATCATTGGGTAAGCCGAGGGTGTCGTATTCGCTGAGACTGACAGGAACTTATCAGCCGGCCGGATACAAAATGCTCAACGGAGACGACTATACCATGTTGCTCAAGGAGAGCTATTTCAATCCCGAGCAGAGCCATGCGTCGGCAGATATCCGTGAGTTGAACTACGATCCCACGTTCTCGGAATATGAACAATATAACAATAACACAGACTGGCGCGATGCTGTGACACAGATTGGTCTGCGCCAAAACCATTTTCTCAGCGTGACAGGAGGTGGCGAGAAGGCTACGTTCCGTATCTCGGGAGGTTTTGACCACGAGACAGGAAGCGTGATCAAACAAGCATTGAACCGCTTCTCCACACGTGTGGCACTCGATTATTACGTGAGCGAGCGAATCAAGATTGCCACGAATTTCTCACTTACCTATACGAAGAACAAGCGAAACTATGATGACCTGCTGTCGATAGCCAACCGTAAAATGCCGAACATGAGCATCTATGAGCAAGACAGTGATGGTCACGACACGAATACATACTATGCCATGTTGCAAAGCGCCTCGTCGGTATTTAACGGAAATCAGAAGTCGCTGGTCAATCCGGTGGCCAGTGCATACTTGGCCAAGAATGATCAACGTACGTACGATATCACTCCGGAATTCCAACTGGATTACAAGTTGCTGGGCATGGATGATAACCATTGGAGACTGGATTACCAAGGACGCGTCTACATGAATATCTTTAATGATTATGTGGATAAGTTTTATCCGCAGTCGCTAACGACCGTGGCTTGGAACAATGCGGTGAATACATCGTACGCCGGATCGTCCAAGAGCGTGGCATTCAACACCAAGCACACCCTGACGCTCATCCCTCATTTCACCGACAAAGACCATTCGTTGATGATGATGGGTCGCATGGAACTGACCTCGGGAAGTAGTAACGGGTCGGGCACCGAGGGCCGTAACCTGCCCTCGGGAGGCATCACCATACCCGATGCCGGCGGACTGGTGTCAGGATTGAGCACCAGTTACAGTCAATGGCACTCGATGTATTTCACGTTCTCAACGCACTACGCCTATAAGGGACGCTACATGGCCGACTTCTCGCTTCGTGCCGATGGTACGACGAAGTTTGGTCCGGGCAAGCGTTGGGGATATTTCCCGGCACTCTCGTTCCGCTGGAATATCATCGATGAGCCGTTCATGGAGCCTGCCCGCAAGTGGCTGTCCATGTTAAGTCTGCGTCCCAGCTGGGGAAGGGTGGGCAATCAGCCCGGCACCGATTATTTGTATGCCAGTAAATATGTATCTGCCAGCAAGTATATCAATATGAGTTCCATGCTGCCATCGAATATCCGTCTGACAGACCTTCGATGGGAGACGGTGTCGACATACGATGTCGGAATGGACCTTGGATTTCTCAATGATAAGCTCAGGGTGACCCTCGAGTGGTATCGCTCTACCACGGAGGATATGCTGATGCCCAACATACGAATACCGTCTAATACGGGATATATGACCTTGGCCACCGGTAATGTAGGGTCTATGCGCAACAATGGTTGGGAGTTCAACATCGATACCAACCGTCTGCTGGAGAAAGGGAAGTTCTATGTAGACTTCAATGCCTCTTTCGGTAACAACAGAAACGAAATCTTGTCGATGGACAAGAACGTGCTGAAGTCGCTCAATACCGATTTCACATACGGCAATTCAGAGGTGTTGCAGCGTGTGCAGATAGGCAATCCCTTCGGCGCGATCTATGGGTTCAGGTATAAAGGCGTGTATGAATACGGGTACAACACGTTTAAGAAGATGACCCCCGAGGAGCGAAATGCGTTTATCCAAGCCGGTCATACCGCCCCCGTGGCTATGGCGGCAGACCACACCGTGATCTATGATGACGAAGGCAACCCGGTGAGAATGATGTATGCTTATTCCAATACGGGGTCTGCCAAGAATTACGAGTTCAAGGGCGGAGATGCCATTTATGAGGATATTAACAATGACGGTAATATCAACGCGTTGGATATTGTTTACTTGGGAAGCTCACTGCCTAAGTTGACCGGCGGTTTCGGCTTTACACTGAATTATGACGGTTGGAAGCTCAACTCACAGTTTACTTACCGTGTCGGCAACAAAATCCTGAACATGGCGCGCCTCGATGCCGAAGCCATGTCTACCAATAATAATCAGAGTCAGGCGGTCAACTACCGTTGGCGCAAAGAGGGCGATGTGACCAGCATTCCGCGTGCCATGTATGGTTCGACAACCAATTACAACACACTCATCAGCGACCGCTTTGTAGAGAACGGCAGTTTCCTGCGCATGAACTACCTGCAATTGTCATACGCGCTGAAGAACCAGATTGTAAAACGGATGGGCTTGAACGGATTGAGGTTCTATATCAGTGCCAACAACCTATTCATCCTGACCAAGTACACGGGTGTAGACCCCGAGGTGGGCTACGGAAGCTACGGTGCTTCGATAGATTCCGGACAGACACCGCGAGCCCGTTCCTATACCCTTGGCATCACTTTGGACTTCTAACATAAAAGATGACTACTATGAAACTGAAGAGACAATTATATAAACTCGGGCTGACGGCTATCGCGATGACCATGCTTTCTTCGTGTTCCGACTTCCTTGAAGTGGAGCCATTGAACGAGATCGTGCTTGAAAAGTTTTGGAATGAGGAGAGCGACGTTGACAATGTGGTGGCCGGTTGTTACAGCGCCTTTCAGTCGCAAAGCTGTGTTGAGCGCATGATGGCATGGGGAGAGTTCCGCTCTGACAATATCGTTGGAGGGACCAACGTGGCCAACAATCAAGACTTGGCCAATATCTTCAAGGAGAATATCAATGCCAGCAACGGGTTCACGTCGTGGGATAAAATTTATTATGTGATCAACACATGCAATATTGTGTTGCACTATGCGCCCACCGTGGCACAAAAAGACCCCAATTACACGGAGAGCGAATTGAATGCTACCCGAGCAGAAGTGTCTGCTTTGCGCGACCTCTGTTATTTTTATCTCATCCGTACGTTCCGTGATGTGCCTTACACCACGGTGCCCTATCTCGACAATACCCAGCAAGCCGCAGTGGCAGCGACACCCTTCAATGCCGTGCTCGACTCTCTGATTCAAGACTTGGAGCATGTCAAGCAGTATGCTGTCAAGACTTATCCCACCAACGAACCGTACTACCAGCG
>DBQL01000053.1:4068-9669 GCA_002305235.1 Prevotella sp. UBA1395
GCTTATCAACGGGTATCCATTGATTTCAGACCAATTGAGCAACCGTTATGGTGAGGCCTTTACTTCAATCTTTGGCTCGGGCAATAGCAGTGAGAGCATTCTTGAGCTGATTTACATGAACGATGATAACATGCCGGCCAATGGAGCAGTGAGCTATTACTATGGTAACTCCACTACGTTCCCCGGAATCGTGAAGCCCGCGGAGTTCATTAGTTCCGATATGACGCTCGATGCGCCTCAGGTTTTCACGAGTAAGTATGATACTCGCTATTATGAGAACATGGAAGCGGCGGGCAGCGAATATGGAATCACCAAGTATGCCACAACCGGGGCGGTGGTGACCACTACCGGAACAACTCCCAAGGTTACCCACAGTTCGTTCTATCCGCAGGATTATTGTCACGCCAACTGGATCATCTACCGATTGAGTGACATCATGTTACTCAAGGCAGAGGCATTGGTAGAGATGATCGATGAGAACGATAGTTCATCCGCAGGCATAGCACAGCGTGACACATTGTTGCGTCAGGCCTATAACATCGTCAATACCGTCAACTTGCGATCCAATGGTGCCACCAACAAGACAGATATCGATTTCAAGCTTTACAGCAGCAAGACGCAGATGGCAAACCTTGTGATGCAGGAGCGGCAGAGAGAGCTGATGTTTGAGGGCAAACGATGGTACGACCTTGTTCGCCGTAGTCGTCGTGATGGCAATACCAAGTATCTCATCAGCCGGGTGATGCAAAAAGGGTCAGAAAACTCCAGCGTTTTGCAGAGCAAGCTCACGCGGATGGATGCCATCTATTGGCCATATCACAAGGATGAGATACAGGTCAATCCCAATCTTGTGCAGAATCCGGCCTTTGGCAGTGGCGAGACCAACAGTTATGAGGGTACTAACAAATAGTTTACGCTATTAATACGATAAGATTATGAAACTCAACATAAAATACATGATCGTGCTTCTCTTCTCGGGAATGATGGCAGGCTTAACCACCGGTTGCTCAGACGATCCCACGGAAGAGAACTATTACACGTTTACCGGTGAGATGATGAGCGAGTATTTGCAGTCTCGAGCAGAGTTCAGCAAGTATGCCACCATCGTAGAACGGGCCGGACTGATGAAACAACTCTCGGCATACGGTCATTACACCTGCTTTGCGCCGACCAACGATGCCATAGACGAATATCTCAAGAGCAGGGGGCTTTCTTCTGTCGACGAATTATCCAAAGCCGACTGTGACACCATAGCCCGCACACACCTTATCAATAATATGTACACCACCTCAGAGATGTACGACGGCACTTTGACAACCGCCAACATGAACAAGCGGTATATTGAGGTGACGCACGGATTGGATGCCGACCAAAACGCCGTAGTGATTCTCAACCGTATGGCCAACGTCATCTTTTCCATGCAAGATGACTCCGTGGAAAATGGCATCATGCAACCGGTTAATGCCGTGCTGCAATCCAGCTCGCGCATGCTCCCCGACGTGTTGAAAGACAACCCCCGCATCTCTCTCTTCTTTCAGGCTTTGTCCAAGACAGGACTGATAGACTCGCTCTATGCATACAGAGACCCCACCTACAACAAAGACAAGTACCCTCGTTACAAGTACACTTCACACGTGAACAAAGAGACGGCCACGGCCCCGGATGAGAAGAAACAGGGCTTCACCGCGTTTGTTCCCACAGACTCCGTGCTCAATGCCAAGTATGGCATCACCAGTTTGGAGGCATTGTACAGAAAGGCTTGCGAGATCTATGATGCCACTTATCCGGAGGATGCCGGCCAACCCTATCACAGCATCGACTCTCTGACCAACCGCAAAAACCCGCTCAACCGCCTTGTGGCCTATCACATCCTGTCGCGCGATGTGATCGGTTGGAACTATCTCACGCCGTTGAACAACATCGGAATCCTCACCACGGCCATGAATCCTGAGGATTGGTATGAGACCCTTCTGCCCTATACCATGCTCAAGTTCGAGCGTCTCACGGTGTTGAAATATGCCGGTGGTGATGTGCTCGGACAGCGATACATCAACCGTTGCTATAATGACAATTATCAAATACATGGCGCAATGGTCAGCCAGACGGTCGAGGGCAATGTGGAAAACTCGGCCATCAACGGGCGTTATTTCTATGTCAACGATCTCTTGGCGTTCAGCACCGACACCCGCGACATTGTTCACAACTGCCGCATCCGCATGGATATGTCAACGATCTTCCCCGAGTTGATGACCGAGAACATCCGGTTGAACGGCAATGTGAAGATGCAAGACCCCGATTATGACGAGACCGGCAAGTATGGTCGCAATTACTATTTTCCTGATGGATACCTGAAGAATGTCAAGGTCAATGGCTATTTCATCTACCGACGCCCACACGATTACTATGATTCTTACGAGGGAGACGAGATGAATATGTTTGGCAACTACGACATCACCTTCAAGTTGCCGCCCGTACCTTACGAGGGCGACTGGCAGATTCGGTTGGGCTATGCGCAGGAGCCCACCCGTGGCATTGCCCAAATCTATTTCGACGGCGTGCCGCAGGGCATACCCTTGGACATGACCAAGGCCCTGAACGACCCCTCGATACTTGGTGCCGACTTCAAGAACGACTATACCACGATGAGTGCCGAACAGCTCTCCACCGACCAAAAGGTCTTGAAAAACAAGGGCTACTATCGTGGGGCGGCCGGTGGCTATCGCTATAATCAGGGCACAACCACCCGTGTGGCCTTTGCCTCGCAGGCCAATACCTTCCGCATCGTGATTTGCACGGTGCACATAGATCCCAACAAAGACCATTTCCTTCGTGTGAGAAGTGTCTCTGCCAAGAAGGGTAATGACAACGAGTTGATGCTCGACTATCTTGAGCTTGTGCCCAAGAGTGTCTACGGCGTGACCGATGAGGGTGCGATGGAAGACATGCTTTAATCTGTGAACTAAAAGAAATAAGATATGAAAATGATATTCAACCTTATGGGATGGGGCAGAGTGGGGGTTGGCTCCCTTGTCGCCCTGCTGGCCTTAGCCTCCTGTTCTGACGACTGGGACATCCATTACGCCCCGTCTACCGGCGATGCCACATCCTTGTGGGAGAGCATCTCGCAAGAGAGCAGCGTATCCAATTTTGCCAAGGTGTTGAAGGCTGCCGACTTCGACCGGAAACTCTCGGGCAGTCAGGCCTACACTGTCTTTGCGCTGACCAACGACGCTTTGTCGGCCTCTCAGGCCGACAGTCTGGTCGAGGCCTATCAGACGCAGAAGGCTGCCGGTGTGCGTGATAACGACAATACCGTTGTACGCCAGTTCATTCAGAACCATATCTCGCTGTATCGACATCCGGTTTCTACCCAGACCAACGATTCCATCAAGATGATGAATGGCAAGTATGCGGTGCTCACACCCACCTCTGTGGGGGGGAGTCCGTTTGTCGTGACCAATCAGTTGCACAGCAACGGCGTACTGTTCACGGTGAACAATCGTGTGAAATATTTCCCCAATGTGTTCGAGTATTTGGGCATAGACCACGACTTGGACAGTGTGTTCAGGTTCATCAATAGTTTTTCCGACTACGAGTTTGTCGAGTCGGCGAGCGTGCCCGGTGGCATTGTCGATGGGCAGACCGTCTATCTCGACTCGGTGATGCAAATGAGAAACAACATTCTCAACCTGCTGGGTTACATCAATAGTGAAGACTCTACCTATTGGATGTTGGCACCCACCAATGCCGAATGGTCGCGCATGGTCACAGCCTACCGTCCTTACTACAACTATGCCAACACCGTAGCCAATCGCGACTCCATGCAGGAGACCAACACCCGCTTGGCCATTCTCTTGGGCACGGTGTTCAGCCGCACTGTCAATCCCGAGCCGGCGTTCCGCGACTCCGCCCTCTCCACATCGGCATTAAGCTACCAGTATCGCAGGATGCTCAATGCCGACCCCTATTACATCTTCTATCATCCTTTCGAGGCGAACGGCATCTTTGCCGGAACCCGGTCGTTGGAATGTAGCAATGGATCGGTCTTGAAAACGGCCGACTTCCGTATCGACAAGCGAAACACCTTCTTGCAGACCATCAAGGTTGAGGCCGAGAACTTGGTTCGGCAAGATACCATCATCGATGCGGAGCAGCCTTTGGAGGTCCATACGGTGCAATCGGGCAACGCGTTCTATGACAAGCTCTCGGGCAACCAGTTTGTCGAGCTGATAGCCAGCAACACATCTGCCGACCCCAACCACTTCCCTTACCCCACGGTGATGTATTCCGTTCCCGATGTGTTGGCCAATGTGGGTTACGATATCTATGTAGTCATGGCACCGGTACAGGCTTACAACCCGTATGCGGCAGACGCAGACACCCTGCCCAACAAGATTTTGTGCAACCTGTATTATAACAATCAAGACAACAAACTGCAGCAGCGGCGCTTGGGCGTGTCGGTGTCGACTCCCGGCAAGGTAGACACCATCAAGGTGGCCGGCAATTTCAAGTTCCCCATCTGTTCATACGGACTGAGCCAACCCAACGTGAGGTTGCGCATCCAGAGTCAGGTTGGCCGCAATGAGACAGCCAAATATTCCACCAATATGCGTCTCGACTGCATCATCTTCAAACCCACCGAAGAGTAAGCTCTCGATAACCCTACACAGATAAAACGATAATACGTATGAAAAGATATACAATATATGGCCTCTCGCTGTTGCTGTCTGTCGCTCTCCCTGCCTCCGGACAGGAGCCTGCCGGTGACGTTCCGGCGGCCAAGGCGCAGAAGTCTGCCGCGACAGTCAAGAAATACCCCACGCGTCACATTCGCGGACAAGTATTCAATGCTACCACCCGCCGGCCCGTTTCAGGTGCGATCATCAAGGTGTCCGAGATCGAAGGCTACAGTTGCCTGTCGCATAGCGATGGCAAGTTTGAGATGGACATCCCCACGTTTGCCTCCGGTCTCGAGCTGACTGCTCCCGAAATGAATGTCACCCGCGTGGGATTGACCTCTGCCGAAGACCAGCACCGGGTGCTGCTCTATCCCGCACTCTTCAGGTCCGAATATTCCTCGGGCACCAATGTGCGTGGGGAGCGTGGCGCAGACGACTTCCGTTTCTCCGGTGCGGTGTCTATCGAAGACGAGATCCAGTCGCGCACGGGCGGCGATGTGTACACCGTGCGGCGCAACGGCACGCCGGGAGTGGGTGCCGTGATGTTCATGAATGGTCTCAACTCGTTGAACATCAACGCACAGCCGCTCATCGTTGTCGATGGTGTGATATTCGACCAGCAGTACAACCGAAAGATGATCCATCAGGGATTCTACAATGATATTCTTGCCAATATCAGTCCGGCCGACATCGAGAAGGTCACCATCCTCAAGAACGGAACGGCCCTTTACGGTGCCAAGGGTGCCAATGGTGTCATCCTCATTCAGACGCGGCGCAACCATAGCATGGCCACACGTATCACGGCGAGCATCTCCGCGGGCGTAACGCTGGAGCCAAAGTATATCGACATGATGAATGCCACGCAGTATAAGAGCTACGCCTCCGACCTTTTGGGAACGACCAACAGCACGGCCACCGACTT
>DBQL01000053.1:9706-13092 GCA_002305235.1 Prevotella sp. UBA1395
ACGGCCATTACCCAAAATTACAGCATCAACGTAGAGGGTGGCGACGACGTGGCCAACTACAACCTGTCGTTGGGTTATGCCAACAATCAGAGCACGTTGAAATACAATTCGATGAACCGGCTGAATGTCCGCTTCAACACCGACATCCGCTTACTGCAGAATTTCACCGTGCGTTTCGATGCCTCGTTTGCCAATCAGACGCGCAATCTCCGCGACGATGGTGCGCCGGCCAACTACACCGAGGGCACACCCACCTCGCCGTCGTTCCTCGGATACGTCAAAAGTCCGATGCTAAGCCCTTACAGCTATGCCAACGGGGTATTGTCAGACCATTTCTTGGATATCACCGATGAGTCGTATCTCAACGAGGCTCTGGCCCTTTACAACAACTACAACTATAAGCTTGCCAATCCCATTGCGATCAACGTCTATGGCGAGGCCGAGAACAAGAACCACTTTGAGAACTCGATGGTCAACCTCAGTGTGACGCCCAAGTACAGTTTCAACGCCCACCTGTCTCTGAGCGAGCACTTCAGTTACAACCTTGTCAACACCAACGAGCGCTATTATCTCCCGATGAACGGCGTGCCCGACTATTTCGTGGCTGCCGTGGGGGCATACCGTGAGAATGAGACCCGGGCCTTGGTGTCCAAGCAAAACTCCGTTTATAGCGACACGCGCCTCGACTGGACCAACCGCTATGGTGCCCACGACCTCCATGTCTTTGGTGGTGCCCGCATCAATTGGGAAAGTTATACGCTCAACAATCAGCTGGGTTACAACACCGGCAACGACAAGACACCGTTCATGAGTTCGTCGTTGCTCAACTCGCAAGCCTCAGGAACCAATGACAATTGGAACTCCATCGCGTGGTACGCACAGGCCGAATACAACTATCTTCAGCGTTATTACCTTCAGGCCAATCTCACTGTCGAGACCTCGTCCCGGTTTGGTGTCGATGCCGACAACTCGCTCAAGGCTTTCGACGCGCCGTGGGGAATCTTTCCCGGCGTACAGGCAGGGTGGGTAGTCAGCAATGAGCCTTGGTTCGCGTCGCTGCATGGAGTAGACTATCTCAAGCTCTCGGCCGGATACGATATCAGTGGCAACGACGACATAGACTATTATGCCGCCCGCAGTTATTTCCGCGCACGGCAGTTCATGCAGAGCGTGGCGGGACTGTCATTCGATAATATCGGCAACACCCATTTGCAGTGGGAGACCACCAAGCGGTTCAACATCGGCTTGGAGTCTAACCTCTTTGACAGTCGCCTGAACCTGCGGCTCAACTATTTCTCGAGCCGCACCGACCACCTGCTCACCTATCAAAGCCTCAATTATCTCTCGGGATTGGCCGAGAATTGGAGCAACGGAGGCGCGCTCAAGAATCAGGGATTCGACGTGACGGCCATCGGTAAGGCCATTGCCACCAAGGACTTTCAATGGGAGGTCGGCGCAAGCATGGGTCATTACAAGAATCGCGTCACCGCCCTCGATGGTGGCCGGCAGGCCATCAACACCGATGTCTATGGCGCGACGATACGTACCGAGGTGGGTAGCGCGGCCAACCTTTTCTACGGCTTTAAGACGCTGGGCGTGTTCGCGACATCCGAGCAAGCTGCCGAGGCCGCGCTGTATGTCATGGCCGACAACGGCGTAGACCGCAATTATTTCGGTGCGGGCGACATGCACTTCATGGACCTCAACGGCGACCATCAGATCACCGATGCCGACCGCATGGTCATCGGAGACCCAAACCCCGATATCTATGGCAATATCTTCACCTCGTTCAACTACAAGCGGTTCCGGCTGGATATCAACTTCAACTATGTGCTGGGCAACGACGTGTACAACTATATGCGCAGTCAGTTGGAGGGTGGCAGCCGTTTCATGAACCAAACCTCGGCCATGACCGCCCGTTGGCAGACCGAGGGACAGCAGTCCGATATTCCCAAGGCCACCTTCCAAGACCCGATGGGCAACAGCCGGTTCTCCGACCGATGGATAGAAGATGGCAGCTATCTCAAGCTCAAGACCGTCACCCTGAGCTACACGCTCCCCGTGCGTTCCACCTTCTTTCAGGGCTTCCAGTTCTGGTTGCAGGCCAACAATGTACTCACGTTCTCGAAGTATCTCGGGGCCGACCCGGAGTTTGCCTCCACGTCGAGCGTGCTCGGACAGGGCATCGACCTCGGGCAGCTGCCACAGAGCCGCAGCTTCGTGGCGGGCATCAAGATCAACTTGTAATCTCTTATTCAAGCAAACATCATGATTATGAAATCACTAATAAATATGAGGAGCAGCAGCAAGAAAAGAAGTCATGGGGCCGCACATACGCTTGCCGGGCTTGCCCTGTTGCCTTGTTTCGTCGTGTCATCACTATGCCTTGTGTCTTGTTCCGACTTCCTCAATCAAGATTCCGAGCGTGTCATCATCGCCGACCACAATCATCTTACCCATGCCGAAGACACGCTTTACAGTGTGGTGGGCATCATCAACAAGCTGCAGGCGCTGTCTGACCGCACGGTGCTCTTGGGCGAGCTGCGCGGCGATCTCGTCGACATCAACAGTCACACCTCGGCCGATCTCCGAGACATCGCACTGTTCAACGTGGGCGACAGCAACGCCTACAACTCGCCACGGGAGTATTACGCGGTAATCAACAATTGCAACTACTTCATCGCCAATGCCGACACGGCATTGAAAAACAACCGCAACGAGTATATCTTCCGTAAGGAATATGCCACCGTGAAGGCATACCGGGCATGGACCTACATGCAGCTGGCCCTCGCCTATGGCAGTGTGCCGTTCATCACCGAGCCGATATTGAGCAAGGAACAGGCCGACAAAGACTACCCGAGAATAGATATCCAAGGGGTGTGCAACTATTTCATCAACGACCTCAAGGGCTTGGAGACCGTCGAGAAGCCCGGCTATGGATTCATCCGCAACACCGACTCGCGGTTCTTCTACTTCCCCATTGACCTGCTCTTGGGCGACATGAATCTCTGGGTGGGCAACTATCGCGAGGCCGCCATAGACTATTATCGTTTTCTCAGCAGTGCCAACGGGGTCAACTCGGCCTATCCCTCGGGCGTGCAGTCGGTGTCGTGGGCGGGCAGTGACACGCATTGGTCTGTCACCACAGACCTGCGGGCGGGCTTCTTCGGCCCGTCATCCGAAAGCTATTCGCGAGACCGTGAGCTGATCACCATGATTCCCGGCGACTCCATTCCCTCCGAGGGCAATTACAGTCAGTTGCGCAACCTGTTCAACTCTACCACGGCCAATGAATATCAAGTGTCGCTCGTGCCGTCGCAAGGACTGCGGCAGCTGTCGGCCGCGCAGGTCTATTGCCATCAGACCACCGGCGGCGACATCATCTA
>DBQL01000053.1:13124-13916 GCA_002305235.1 Prevotella sp. UBA1395
CGCAACGTGCATGTCTACCGTCGCACGATGGTCTACCTGCGACTTGCCGAGGCCCTCAACCGAGCCGGATTCCCACGGTTCGCGATGGCCATTCTCAAGACAGGCGTGAGCAACAGCGTGCTGCAGCGCGACGTGCTGCCCTATTATCCCGACGAGGCGCAATGGCTGTCACAGTTTGATTTCCCCACCATGCAGTATATCGTGCGCACCGACGCACAGCTCAGCACCGAGAACACGATGGGCATTCATTCCTTCGGGTCGGGCTGGAGCGAGCACAATCGGTACTATGCCATGCCCGACGACTCTACCCTCACGGGCACCGAGCGCCTGCAATATCAAGTCGCCGGGGTGGAAGATATGATCATGGACGAGGAGGGATTGGAGCTGGCTTTCGAGGGGCACCGCTTCTATGACCTCATGCGTGTGGCCCTGCGCCGCAACGACCCCGCCTATCTTGCCGACAGGGTGTATGGCCGTCGTGGTGCCGACCGTGTGGGAGAGATGAAGGCCCTCATTAAGAAAGACCTGTATCAACCTGCCAACTGGTATATGACCCTGAAATAATTTCGCACAAAACACATACTTCTTCATCATCGGTCCGGGGTTTGGCCGCAAGGCTTTACGCCCGTGGCGGCCATGCCTTCGGACCACTCGATAACCTCATTAAGCTCATCAAATGAAATACAGACACTTTTTACCCATCGCCATGATGCTCGTGCCGCTTGGCATGCGAGCCGAGGATGTCAGGACATTGTACCTGACCACCGCGTTCCAAACGGCCAACCGCACCCC
>DBQL01000053.1:13927-21804 GCA_002305235.1 Prevotella sp. UBA1395
AACGGCCTTCAGGTCTCGCTCGGTTCCATCAAAAGTCTTGCGTTCGACATTCGCGTGATAGACGGCATCGGTGCCCCGGCATCATCGTGCGACGGGCAGACCGACAGCAAAGTCTATACCATCGACGGCAGGTTGGTGCGCCGCCATGCCGGCAATCTCGGCACACTGCCCAAGGGAATATATATTGTCAACGGAAAAAAACACATCGTAAAATGAAGAAACTCATCCTCACCCTGTGCCTCGCGGCATCGGGTGTCACCACGCTTTCGGCGCAAGACTCGCTCTATGTCAGATACAACGACCGCTTCAAGGCCAACCGCGCCCTGTTTGCCACCACCGGCATCGACTCCGTAGAGGTGTTGGCCCGGGGCACCACGCCGGTGTTCCGACGCTATTCGACGCAATTCACCGGGGGCTATGCCGACTTCCGGGCCTTGGGTCTCACGGCCGCTGATGGCTCTCCGGTTGGCGTGGTGACGGTCGAAAATCCCGGCCGCATACTGTGGAAGCCGCGCACATCCGATGCCGATTATAACAACGACTATACCAATCCCGACAGCCGATGGACGTTCAAGCGCAGCAAGGAGAGCGAGCACTGGGTGGTGTTTTGGGACAAGCCCTTCGGCGACGATCCGGCCAACGCCCCCTCGGCAACCGATAATAACGGCTACACCGTAGACATGCGGGTAGACATCGACGACATGTTGCTCAAGGCTGAGCAGTTTTATGCCACCAACGTCGACTCGTTGGGCATGGCGAATACCGGCCGTGGCAGGTCGCAACTCGACCAATACAAGGCGGCCATCTATCTCATCTATACCACCGACTGGACGGCTTACGGCGGTGGTAACGATTACAAGGTGGGCACGCTGTGGGTCAACCCGGCGACCTGTCACCCCATAGGCCACACCATTGCCCATGAGATAGGCCACACGTTTCAGTATCAGACCTATTGCGACCAGCTGCTCAACGGCGTGGCCGACAATAAGCAGACGGGCTTTCAGTATGGTCTTCCCGGCAGCAACGGGGGCAATGGGTTCTGGGAGCAGAGCGCGCAGTGGCAGGGATTCCAAAACTATCCGCAGCAGGCCGTGACCGCTTACGACGTGGATGTGTGGGTGGCCAACCATCATCGCCATTTCGAGCATGAGTGGATGAGATACGCATCTTACTGGGAGCACTATTACTGGGCCGACAAACATGGCAAGAGGGCCATCGGCAGGATATGGAACGAGAGCCGCTATCCGGAAGACGCGAACCAAGCTTACATGCGCATCTTCCTGAACAACGACTACGCCGAGCTGAGGCGCCGACTCTTTGAGTATGCCCAAAAGGCCTCGACGTTCGATTTCAAGGATGTCAGACGCTATGTGGGCGTGTCACGGATAGACAAGTATAGGTTCTCGCCTGTGAGTGTTGCCGACAACTGGAAGCAGGTGTCGTATGCCGAATGTCCGCAGCCCACCGGCTTCAATGTCATCGGACTGGCGGTTCCCGCTGCCGGCACACAGGTGTCGTTCACCATCAAGGGCTTGCCCGTGGGGTCGCCACTGGCCGCCGGCGATGCCGGCCGACAGGTAGACGGCAGTGGCAAGGTGGTGGCCAACGCCACGACCTATAATGCCACGGCGGTGGCGGGCCATGAGGGATGGGCCTACGGGTTTGTGGCATACAAGACCGACGGCACCCGGGTCTATGGCGATATGCACCTGCTTGAGAAGACCGGCAGCGAGTCGACGGCCACCTTTACCGTGCCCGAGCAGACATCTCGGTTGCTCGTCGTGGTGCAGGGATCGCCAACAACCTACCGCCAATGCCCGTGGGACGAGAACGAGGCGACCGACGACCAGCTGCCCTATCAGTTCAAGATTGACGGTACGACGCTCAAGTAGAGGGGCAATGGCCGAAGACAGCAGGAGTGTGTTTGTAACTGTTTGAAAATCAAAGCATTAAAAATCGTTTGCGATTACTATCTAATCGCGTCTCGAAACGATAGTAATCGCGAGACGAAACGATAGTAATCGCGTCGCGAAAAGATAGCTTTCGCAAAGCGATGAGAATATGACGGTTTTTCGATGCTGTCGCGACGGGCGTTCGGCATGGTATTTGCCCTTTTGAAAACAGGGTCGGAAGCACCGGTGGCAGTGGTCTGACAGGCCGCAAATTGTCGAGCAAACTCACGAAAACCCATGATGCCCCGAAGACCGGGGGGCAGACAATACAACTTAGAATCATGACAAATCTGAAAACCATTATCACATCCATGCTCTGCGCCGCCGTGTTGCCGGCGATGGCACAGAAGCAGATATTCATTCCCGACTCCATCAAGCCATACGACCTCGGCAACGACAGCAGCCGGTGGAGCTGGCATCGTTCGGCACAGACTGAGAATCTCATCTTCTTCTGGGAGAAGGGTTTCGGCGACAATCCCGCCAACCCTCCGAGACTTGAGGGGCAGCCCATGAGCTTCGACCTCGACAACCTGAAGGAGCGGGTAGAGGGGTTTTACACATATTTCAGGGACACGTTGAAGTTTTCTAAGCCCGGGTCGAAGGCCGACCGCTACAAGATGATGGTGATGATCAACTATTCGCTCGACGGGACGGCATACGGCGGCACCTACGACGACTTTATCGGGGCACTGTGGGTGGCACCCAACCGCATTCAGGACCGAAAGCTCAACTGTCTCGCCCATGAGCTGGGCCACAGCTTCCAATCGCAGATTCACGCCGACGGCGAGGGTGACTCGTGGGGCGGCTCAGGATTCTTCGAGATGGCATCGCAGTGGATGCTGTGGCAGGTCAACCCCGACTGGCTGACGGATGAGAACTATCATTACGAGGCGTTCAAGAAGCAAACCCACAAGGCTTACTTGGACGTGAGCAACATTTACCACTCGCCCTACGTGCTGCAATATTGGTCGGAGAAGCACGGCAAGCCCTCCATTGCCGAGCTTTTCCGTCAAGGCAGGGTGGGCGAAGACCCCGTGATGACTTATCAGCAGATGTATGGCATGAGCCAGCAGCAGTTTAACGACGAGATGATAGACTGCTGTCAGCGCATGGTGAACCTCGACTATCGCCATGCCTACCAAGAGACACGACGCTACGCGTGCCGGTTTGACACGCCGATGGAGCCTGCCGGGAAGAGGGGTTGGGTGCGCCCCAAGGCCGGGTTCATTCCCGAGGACTATGGTTTCAATGCCATCAGGCTGACCATTCCGGCCTCGGGCAAGGAGGTGTGGGGCACTGTGGTGCCCGATTCGATAGCCGACGGCGGCGGCTTGCGCTATGGTTTTGTGGCTGTCACGGCGGCGGGCAACGCTGTTTACGGCGCGCCCGTGTCGACAGGAAAGGCCCGTCTGCGCCTGCCCGATGAGTCGATCAAGGCACTTTACATTGTGGTGATGGGGGCCCCCGCCGTGCATCAGAGGCTGGGATGGGGCAACGACAAGCCCAACAGACAGTATCCCTACCATCTCAAATTATCCGCTTCGACCGCCTGCATGACGCAGGCCGGCAAACAGTAAATCATGACTATGTACAAATACCTGCTGTTATTGTTCTATCTCGTGATGGCACCGGTGTCGGATCTGTCGGCACTCGATATTCAGACACGTGGCATCACGATGGCCGAGGGACTGAAGTCGAACACCGTGCGGACGCTGGCACAAGACCGGTTTGGATTTATATGGATGGGCACCGACTTCGGACTTTGCCGTTACGACGGCATCTCGGTCAAGCCATATCTCATCAAGGGCCTCTCCGACCAGTATGTGCCCGAGGTGATCGCCTTTGGCGACGACATGGTTGTGGGCACCTCGCACGGGGTGTACCGGCTCAACCTGTGCACCGAGAAGTTTGCGAAGCTCGCGGCAAGGAGCCGCGACGGGGCGGAGATGAACTCGCAGGTGACATCCATCAAGACCGACCGCGACAGCAACTTGTGGATTTCTACCGTGGGGCAGGGGGTGTTCTGCTACTCCCATCACAACGAGAAGCTCACGCATTATCCGGTCAAAGGGATAGGCAGATATACCACCAAGATCTACATCGACAATGAGGATCAGGTGTGGTTGCTCACTAATTCGCCTGCCCTTCAGGTGATGAGATTTGATAAATCGAGGAACGATTTCGTGCGCGTGACGTTCAAATCCGAGGTTGCCGACTATGGTGCGCTGACGATGATACAGCTGCGCGACGGGTCGCGGTGGTTGGGAACGTGGAACCACGGCATGATGCGGATGAACGAAGACGGGTCGCTGTCGCGTCGGCCGGCGATGGGTTTGGTGGCAATGTCTGGCATGCCAACAACCGTAACGCATATCCATGCGCTCTACGAACAGGCTCCCGACCGACTGCTTGTGGGCTGCGACGACGGTCTGATGGTGTTCAATCCGCAGACCGGCAGCTATTCGCCATTCGCCGCCACGATGTCGAAGTGGGGCGCGTCGGTGGGCAACGGCGTGGGCACCATGATGCCATCGCCGGCTCCACATTTTGTCTATTCCATCATGCAAGACCGTGAGGGCGGACTGTGGTATTCCACATTCTATGGCGGCGTGGTCTATGTGTCGCCCGTGGGAGCACGTTTTCGGGCATTCACCTCGCAGGGCACCGGGGGCATGGTGGGCAATGTCATCTCACGGTTTTGCGAGGATACGGCGGGAAATGTGTGGATAGCTTCCGACGACGGGGGTGTGATTTGCTATTCGCCCAAGCAAAATGCGTTTGTGGATCTGCCCCGGCGACAACAGCTCAAGAGCCTCAACGCGCATGCCTTCTGCATGGTGGGCGACGACTTATGGATCGGAACCTATTCCAAGGGCATTTTCAAGATCAACACCAAGAGCCATGCACTGACGCATATCGACGGCTCGCCACAGTCGGTCTACGCCATGTACCGTGACCGGCAACAGCGCATTTGGATTGGCACGATAGAGGGATTGGTGCTCTATGACCCCGTGAAACAGACCTATAACAAGCTGCACGACTTTCAGGCTATTGTCATAGACATCGATGAAGACCAGCATGGCAACATCTGGATTTGCACGCAGGGCAACGGCCTGTGGCGTTATTCCCGTGCGCAACGCCGATGGCAACAGTATAAGATTGGGGACGGTGCCAATGCCCTGCCCGATATGCAGGTGAACAGTGTGTGTGTCGATGTCGGTGGCAGGGTGATCGTAGCCACGGCGTCGGGGGTATGCGTTTATCAGCCTCGGAGCAACGATTTCGCCATGTTGCTGTCCGATTCGGTCAGCCGTGAGGTGAGCAGCGTGGTCGATGATCAGGGCGTTTTATGGATGTCGACCAACCAAGGCATCCTGCGTTATTCGGGAAGCGAGGGCATACAATTATTCAATCGCTACGACGGTTTGGTGAGTGAGCAGTTTCAACCCAATGCCGGCATGAAGACTTCCGATGGTTGTATCTACTTCGGTTCGCCCCAAGGGTTCTGCAGTTTCTATCCTTACCGCATCAAGGTGAACCGTCAGGCCCCGTCGGTTTATATCACCCGGTTGGAGATTTTCAACCAAACGGTAGAAACAGGAAGCCGGAAACTGCCTCGATCGCTGTTGTCTGCCGACGAGTTGGAGCTCAATCACAACGACGCGATGTTCAGTTTGCACTTCGCCGCGCTGAGCTATTGCTCGCCCGAGAAAAACCAATACGCCTATAAACTCGAGGGTTTTGACAAGGAATGGAACTATGTGGGTTCGGCGGCCAAGGCCACCTATACGAACATTCCGGCCGGAACCTACACCTTTCGGGTAAAGGCAACCAACAACGACGGGGTGTGGAGCCGGCAGGAAGCCACCCTGAAGATTGTGGTACACCCGCCGTTTTGGTGGTCGCTTCCGGCCCAACTGGCCTATCTCTTGCTCATCGCCGCCGGTATTTGGTGCTATATTCAGATGCGGCTTCGCAAGGCCGAGCGACGCCATCAGCGTGAGATGCAACGGCTGAACGACCGTAAAGATGTCGAGGTGAAAGAGGCGAGGTTGCGCTTTTTCACCATGATTGCCCACGAGATACGCACTCCCGTGACCCTCATCATCGGTCCGTTGGAGAATCTTATCAAGGATATTTTCAACAGTCCCAAGCCCGATGTGCTGATGAGTCACCACGAAAGTTTGCAGATGATCAATCGCAACGCCCACCGGTTGCTGGAGCTTGTGAACCAGTTGTTAGACTTCAACAAGATCCAAGAGGCCGAGCCGACACACCATTTCCGTGAATGTCGCATCGCAGAGATCATGACATCGGTGGCCGAACGCTTTGAGCCGACACTGAAACAAAAGGGTGCCGACTTCAGGGTGGAGTATCCTCCCGAGGACTTTACGGCCATTGTCGACCGCGAAAGCCTTACCAAGATCATCAGCAACCTGATGACCAACGCCACCAAATATACCCGCGACGAGGTGGTGTTAAGCTGCAAGGTGGTCGACGAGGGCACCCGGTTTGTCCTCGAGGTGAGAGACAACGGCATGGGAATCAGCAAGGCCGACCAGCAAAAGATCTTCCATCCGTTCTACCAAGCGCAGGACAACAAGCCCGGAACGGGCATCGGCCTGACCATCGTCGATAGTTTGGTGAACATGCACAACGGCCATATCGCCGTGGAATCGCAGTTGGGCAAAGGTTCGGTTTTCCGTGTCACGCTGCCTGTCACGCAGTCGGAGGCAGTCGTCTCAGAGCCTGATGTCGCCGAGAAGAGGTCGGAAAGCGAATACCCCACCGAGCCTTTGGCCGTCACTCCGAATGGTGACGGTGCGCTGCTCATCATCGAAGACGACGACGATATGCTGCGATTCTTGGTGGGCAACTTCAAGTCTGACTATACCGTTATCACCGCGCGCAACGGCCGCGAGGGCTTGGAGCAGGTCGGACGCAATGTGGTCAGCCTGATCATCTCAGACTGGATGATGCCCGAGATGGATGGAGCGGAGTTCTGTCGGCGCCTCAGGGCAGACCGCCGGTACAGTCATATTCCCCTCGTGCTGCTCACGGCGAAGACCGATGACGACAGCAAGACCGAGGGAATGAACTGCGGAGCCGATGCCTATATAGAGAAACCGTTCTCCGTTCAGTATCTCAAGGCATGTATCAAGAATATGTTAGACATCCGCCATAACCTGTTTTTGAAGTACTCCGCATCGCCCAACGCACCGATCACGGAGGTCACTTCGTCTGAGCTTGACAATGAGTTGTTGTTGCGGATGACACAGATCATCGAAGAGAATATCGACAGTTCGGAGCTGAATGTCAATTTCTTGGCCGAACGGTTGAGCATCAGCCGCAGCGGACTCTTTGCCAAAATCAAGGCCATTGCCGATGTCACGCCCAACGAGTTGATTCAGATCGTGCGCCTGAAACGGGCCGCACACCTCCTGACAGAGCGCAAATATCGCATCAACGAGGTGAGCTATATGGTGGGATTCAGCAGTCCTTCCTATTTCTCCAAGTGTTTTCAGAGGCAGTTTGGCGTGAAACCGGGCGAGTATGCCGACTCTCATGCCATCACATCATAACCCCGTTTCATCTATCATCGCTACACATGAACAGACCCTTTCTCATTGCTGCGTTGCTGGTTTCGGCTCTCGCGGCACAGGCCCGAAGCCTTGTTGTCACGCTGACCGACGGCACAAAGGCCTATTTTCAGCTTGCCGACGGGGCGCGCCCGGTAATGAAATTTATGGCCGGGAGGGTGTCGGTAGACAGCCAAACCTTTACGATCGCCGACATCCGAGACTTTCGTCTGAGCGCCGAGGATGCTCCCACGGGCATCCAAAGTGTTGAGACCGGCGTGCGTCCGGATGGCGAATCGCTGTGGATAGCCTCCGAGTCGCCCTTGGCCGTCTATGATTCCCAAGG
>DBQL01000043.1:0-320 GCA_002305235.1 Prevotella sp. UBA1395
GGAGTTTACAGAGTGCAGGCAAAAAAACTGATAAATCTTTTGGCGCGAATCATACTTCTCCCCGACCTTTCGCAACATAATAATTTTTGAAACAGAGTATAGAAAATAGACCTCGAAGATAATATAATAACTTTATTATCAACAAGTTATAAATGTTTGGCGATAATAACAAGAAGTTTGTCACACTTCCGTCACTGTCATTTCGCTATCATGTAATGATGCAAAGTTAAGCATTTAAAATGAAAGTACAAACAAAAGAATTAAAAACTTTTAACCCGGTTTTCGTTCCGTGTAAAGGGTCATCAAACACGCATTCCGAC
>DBQL01000043.1:417-2740 GCA_002305235.1 Prevotella sp. UBA1395
ACCTTCCATTGTCCCACGGTGGTGCTCACAAATGCCGCCGAGGCCTCATCGTGATGGCAGACGGCGAGATACAGGCTCGCCCTGAGCCGCAGCATGCTCACGCTGCGCAGTGTGGGTGTCACGCGGCGCAGCGTCTCGACGTGCTCCGCCACCGTACCCTCGTCCTCGCCGAGAGCCTTGGCGGCCATGACATGGGCCAGCGAAAACGCCACCTTGTCTTGCGGCATGAATGTCTTGCTGCCCGCGAGAGCCCTACGTATGGTGGTCATCTCACCCATGAGCACACTGCGCGCCGCCTCGTTCTCCAGTGTGTCGGTGAGTTCGAAGAGCAGCTGTCGCGCAATCTCGTCCATGCGCCTCACGTCGCCCTGTACATCGGTCGATGGCGAAATGCGACGACTCATAGGCTCCACATATTCGGGTTTGAGCCTCGCCACCACCGTAGACACGCCGGGAATCTCCACCACGAGGTAGTCGCCGCGCCGGTGAGGCAGTTTCTGCACCGTGCCCACGATGCCCTTGAACACGCCATCCATGATGCGCACCTTGTCGCCTTGGGCGAGGCGCAGCTCCTCGGGCTTGAAATATTGAAGTCCCACCTCGGCCATTGCCGTGAGCCTCATGAAGTTCGCCATGTCGGCATCGGGCACCACAATGGGTGTCCATCCCTGCTCATGGCGTATGCTTCTGAAAAAAATATAGGGATTGAGGCGCGAAGAATGCTTGTAATCCAAAAGTTCCTTTTTGGTGGCACGCACGAAGACCAGTTCGTGAATGGCGGGTCGCAGCAGTCGTTGCCGGGTGCCCTTCACCTTGAGGAGCACGTATTTCATGGGCACGTATGCCTGAAATCCCTGTGCCAGCAACTCGTCCCTGACGGCGATTTCCTTTTTGTAATTGGCAGAGAGCACATACCACCGCTGCTTGGCGCTGTGCCCCTTCTGGTCTTGTTCCATCCGATTTTGGTCTTGGTGATTGTTCAAATAGGGCACACAAAGATAGTCATAATAATTGTTCGGAGCAAATTTACCGCCATAAAATCACCTCATGGGTCTGCCTCGCGCCATGTCAGAGATGACTGCCGACCGGTCTGCGCTACCTGCCCTCGACCACCATCACGCCGTGGCTCACGCTCACTGCCATCGGGCGCAATGCCTTCAGTCGGTCTACGATGGCCTGCAGGCTCTGTCCCCGCTCGGCCACAAAGTGCAGATGCTCGTCCAAGAGAGCTTCGTCGCGACATTCCACCGTCACGCCGTAGTTGCGCCCTATCTCCGTGAGGATCTCGCGCAGCGACGTGTTGTCGAAGTAGAAGAACCCGTCGCGCCAGTTGATGTATTTTTCGGTACTCACGGCGTGCAGCTCCGGTTGTCGGTCGCCCGAGGCCACAGCCTGCATACCGGGCGTGAGAAAGGCCTCATGGCCTCCCGCGGCAAAGCTCACGCTGCCACTCACAAGGGTCACCGTGACCGCACTCTCGGCATACGATGCCACGTTAAACTCCGTGCCGCGCACCGTGGTCTCGGTGCCGCCGGCCTCCACCGTGAACGGGCGTCGGCCATCGTGCACCACCGAGAAATAGGCCTCACCCTCGAGTTTCACCCATCGCCGGTCGCTGTCAAAACGACTCGGAAAATAGATGGTGCTGCCCGGATGCAGCCACACCCTGCTGCCGTCGGGAAGCTCGGCGGTGAACGACCGTCCCTCGGGCACACGCACTGTCACCTCGCGCGCACCCTCGGTATCGATACCATCGGCATTGCTCCTGAAACTCAGTCCGGCCGCCACGCGGTTGGCATCCACCACGATGTCGTCGGCTCCCCACCGTTCCACCACCACGTCGGCCGTCTCACCGGCAGCCTGATAGACCATGCCCGGGGGCAGTGGCTGCGTCACGCCGTTGCGGCGCAGCAGCAACACCGCGCCCACAATCATCGCGGCGGTGGCCAAGACTATGGCCGCCATGCCGGTCCGAGACCTCCACGACCGGTGGCGACGGTGAAAATCGGCGAGAGCCGCCTCCACATCATCGTCCTCGCGCTCCATGCGACAAGCCGTGGCGAGGGTCTCGACATCACGGCACATCGCCCGCAGCTCGTCATCTTGGGCGAGCCGTTCCACCTGTCCGTCGGTCATCCCGGCACCCGCCTCCATCAGTTCGAGCGCCTGTTCTTCTATTGGTGTAAGGTCTTTCGAATCCATTTTATCAGTTGTATGTATCTTAGAACGTACCACATTGGGAATCGGGTACACCCGCTCCGCGATTTTTTTTCGGCCGCCACATTCCTGCCGCCCGCCCCATTCCTGATCCAACAGGTTTATA
>DBQL01000043.1:2876-3232 GCA_002305235.1 Prevotella sp. UBA1395
CGATTACTATCCAATCGCGAGACGATGAGATAGTAATCGCGGCGCGATTGGGTAGTAATCGCGTCACGATTGGATAGCGATCGCAAACGCACGAAATGACAACCGCAAACGGGGTGAAAAACCGTCCCGGCAGCACTCGTCGGCATCATGAGGCACGCGCTTCCCAATGGTCTTGCCACCCGCCGACAAAACGATGGTTTTTCCGAAATTTGGAGTGATGATATCGAGGATGAATAGAGCCGGGTATCTTCGCAACAGGTCGGGCAGTGTCGGGAAAAGTCGTTGCAGCTACACATCCCATCATCCGATACCATCGCATCGATTTTTCACGACTTTTCACGACATGCCGACCCCGT
>DBQL01000043.1:3324-4261 GCA_002305235.1 Prevotella sp. UBA1395
GCCCATAAACACGACTATTTCTCATTTTGTACCCCATCAAATCACAGTTTGTACCCCATACATTCGACGACAATCCACTAACTTTGCACACGTAGAGACACCCCTTGTCGAAACCCAACCTACACATAAAAACTTCAAGACCAACAGGCACTGTCGGAAGACATGACAGAAGCCGGGAAACATCTAAACGACAGATAACGAATCACAACACGAAGACTTACTCGACACACTGACACGAAGACTGAGCCAAGGGCAGCGGCCCGAGACTGGTGAAAAGCGCAGCAAGAGAAATATTATTACAATGTATAAATATCGCTATAAGTTAAATCACCATAATCTTGCTGCCGCTTTCTCACTCNNTGCCCGCGGCATTCCCGACCGCCGATGCCCATGACCCGTCTGTCGTCAAAAAATTACTGAAAAATATACACCATCTGCCCGCGAGACACCTAACTTTGCACTCAGAAACACGTGCAGCAACGACAAAAACCACTCGGCAACCTATGCAACGCTTCAATACAACACCCTCTCCATCCATTCTCACACCGCCTGCCGCACCCGGGTGCGCGGGCATCACGTTCGCACGGCCGGCACTGCCCGCCAAGGGCGGCGGCATCGACACGCCGCAACACCGGCATCGCGACACAAACACCGGAACCGGTTTTTCCAAGACTCATCAAAACAGAAATACATGACATTGAGACTTACGTTTGCCCTATGGGCACTCTCCGCGATCTCCGCGTCGGCACAGACCGATGTCTCGAGGTACTATTTGGCCAACCCCGGCTTCGATGCCGGCTTCGACTATACGGCCGAAAGCACGGCCACCGTGACACAGGAAATCAAGACCATTGACGGCTGGACACCGCAGCTCAGCGCCAACTACACCGTTACGGGCGTGTACCAATGGGGCTTCAAGGGCACGTTTAACAATGCC
>DBQL01000043.1:4284-5240 GCA_002305235.1 Prevotella sp. UBA1395
TTCGCCTACACGCAGACCATCACACTGCCCGCCGGGTCGTACACCGTCACCCTGCCCACCTACAACGGCAAGACGGTCACCGCCGGCACCTCGCTGCTGGCATGGATGCCCGCCGGAGGCACGGCGGTGACATCGTCGGTGACAAGCTATCCGGCCAAGACATGGACCGTAGACCGCATAGCCTTCACCCTCACGCAGCCCACCACGGGCACACTGCGCATAGGCTTTAGGGCGGCATCGGGAGGGTCGGCCAACTCGGCCAACATCATCATCGACTACGTGAAGCTCGAGGGCAGCAACATGACAACGGATAAGTCCGTGCTCAACAAGACCATCTCCAAGGCACAGACGCTTTACGGCACGGGGGCGGGGCATGGCGCCGCAGACCTGAAAACGGCCATCGACAAGGCGCAGACCGTCAGCGACGATGCCTCGGCCGACATGGCGGCGGTGGTCGGGACGTACAACTCGTTGCTCGCGGCCATCGACATTTATCTCAAACAGAATATCACCGAGGACAATCCCGCCGACTATACCTCTTATATCAAGAACCCCTCGTTTGAGCAAAACGGTACCGAGGGGTGGACCACCGCGAGCATGGCGGCACAGACCAACACCGCCTTCACCATCAAGCAGGGGTCTGCCTACGTGGAGTCGTGGGTGAGCACGGGCAAGCAGGTGGGCGACGCCACGGTGTGGCAGACGCTCAAGGCGCTGCCCGGCGGCAACTACACGCTCTCGGCCGACGCGCTGCACATCCAACAGAGCGGTGGCACAGGCACCGTGAACGCCGGAGACCCGCAGACCGGGGCTTATCTCTACGCCGGACAGACGAAGGTGGCCGTGACCGACATGGGCACCTACCGGGTGAAATTTGCCGTCGTCGACGGACCGGCAGACGTGGAGATCGGACTGCGCGCCGTGAACGCCACGGGCAACTACCTGTGTGTGGACAA
>DBQL01000043.1:5256-7585 GCA_002305235.1 Prevotella sp. UBA1395
GAAGCGCGAGAATTGCTCGACCGCGGCGTGCAGACCGCACCGGCCGCCACGCTCGCCGACGCCCTGAAGACGGCAAGCCTCGCCCTGCAAGGCACGGGCATCGACGAGAACGGCAATACCCTCTACGACCAAGATGCACTGCAGCAGGCCATCGGCACGATCACTCCTGCCATTGTCAAGGCCCGCGAGTCGAGAGCGGTCTACGACAAGCTCCAGACGGCCATCGACTATGCCAACAAGGTGTACGGATGGTGGAAAGACGACGTGCGCAAGGCGACCATCGTGCAGAACCTGAAAAAAGAGATCGACAAGGCTGTGGGCATGGTGACCGATTTCACCCTCACCACCGGACAGCTCAACACGGAGATTACCTTGGTGAACGCCCGCGCGAAATACGTGGATAAGCAGGTCTATGCCAGCACGAATGCCTGTGGCACCGATGCCGAACTGCGAAACCCCGACAGCTACTGGAGCTACGAGCGGAGCATGCAGTCGAAACACTGGATCATCTTCTGGGAAAAAGGCTATGGCACCACGGCACCCGCACCCGTAAAAGATATTCTCAACCATGCCGACCGTATCTTCGAACTCTATGCCGACAGCCTGAAATTTATCACCATCAACCAAGGCGCGTCGAAAACAGATACCTATAAGATGATTATCCGACTGAGATATACCACCGACTGGGAGGCCAACGGCAGCGGCATAGACAATACCATCGGCATGCTGACGCTCTCGCGATGGGCCTATACCTCACGGGGCGGACAGACCGTGGCACACGAGATAGGCCACTGTTTCCAATATCAGGTGCACTGCGACAACAACAACTGGAACGGATGGATGTACACATGGCCCGACTCGCCCAACGGAAACGTGTACTGGGAGATGTGCGCACAATGGCAGGCCTATAAGTATTACCCGGCCATGCAGTTTGACAACGAGTGGCTCACGGGCACATTGAACGGACTGCACAAGAACCCTCTGTGCGAGGAACTGCGCTATAACAACTATTTCCTCAACGATTTCTTCTGCCACAAACAGGGCATGGGCTTCATCGGAAGACTGTGGAACGAGTCGGTCAACCCCGAAGACCCGCTCCGCACCTATATGCGCCTCACCACCGATGCCTCGATGAGCAGCGCCGACAAGCTCGACCGGCTCAACGATGACATGTGGGAGTATGGCGCGCGGATGACCACTTTCGATATGGACCCCATCCGCCCGTATGGCGCACAGACCATCGGCAAGCGCGCGCAGACCACGATGACCAAGGATGCCGAGGGCTTCTTCTCGCCCACGGCAGACAATTGCATCGAGAATTTTGGCAACAACGCCATCAGGCTGAACGTGCCGGCAACGGGCCGCACGGTCTACGCCGACCTCGTGGGAGAGGCGGGCAAGGCCGGCTACACGGCCTATAACACCACCAAGGCGGGATGGAAGTTCGGATTCGTGGCCCTGCAAAAAGACGGCACGAGGGTCTATGGCGACATTGCCGCGGCCAACTATAATCAGCCACAGGGTAGCGTGAGCTTCGAGTGTCCGGCCAACTGCGCCTACCTGTGGCTCGTGGTGAGCGGCGCGCCGACAAGCTATTGGTCGCGCGGATGGAACGGAACGGCCGACGACGATGAGCAATGGCCTTACAAGGTGAGGCTCTATCAGACCAATGTTTACGGCTATGCCAATAACAACGACTATCCCACGGGCATCGGAGAGGTGAGCGTTGGCGAGGAGTCAAAGACTCGTGTCGACGACAAGGTGTACAACCTCAACGGACAGGTGGTGGGCCGCGGCATGCCCGATGCCAACACGTTGCCCAAGGGTGTGTATATCTACAAGAACAGGAAATATATCATCAAATAGTCCTGCCGACCCGCCTTTTGCCCTCTCTCGGGGGCGGAGGCGGGCAATGGGCACCGCAAGCCGGTGCCCCCCGACAACACAAGGCCGGCCGTCGCACTCCCGAGAGTGGCGACGGCCGGCCTTGACCGTTGGCAAGGACATGCCGGGCATGACGTATTGGGGGCTGTGGTCAACGACGGAGATAGCCCTCCACATACTCGTCTACCTCGATATAGATGTAGAGATTGTAGTGGGGCAGGTCGGCGCGGATATGCCGCTCGATATCGTTGATGACCTCGGCCGGGCGACCCTCGAAAGCATCATTCAGGTCGACCTTGGCCGTCACGATGATGTCTGTGGGTCCGAGGTGGGCGGTCTTGAGGCTGATGAGCCGTGAGATCTCGCCACGGTCGAACGACCGCTCGATGACCGAGAGGTCGCCATCGGTGACGCGCTCGCCGATGATGAGACTGTAAAACTCACG
>DBQL01000043.1:7604-8250 GCA_002305235.1 Prevotella sp. UBA1395
TTGCCCGTGACATGGCTCAATGCCGTGCCACACATGGCGAGTAACAGTCCGATGACGGCACAGCTGTCTTCGGCGAAGATGATGAGTATCTCGCTGTGGCGGCTCTCGCGCAGAAAACGCCAAAGGGGCAACCTGCCGGTGTTCAGCTCGCGAATCTCACGGAAGGCCACCCGCAGACTGAACAGTTCGATAACCAGTCCCACGGCGAGGATGGCCATCACAAGCCATGTGTTCTCCACCGCGTGCTCGGGATGGAAGAGCTTTTCAGAGGCTTCCATGATGCCGAGGGCACCTCCGGCGAAAAACAGCATCATCGCCACAACGGTACTGAAGAAGTATTTGGCACGTGCCTGACCGAACGGATGGGTGTCGGTGGCTTGCTTGCGCGCCTGCCGGTCGCCCACGAGCAACAACACTTGGTTGGAGCAATCCACCACGCTGTGGATCGACTCGTTGAGCATCGCCGCCGAACCGGAGAACGCATAACCCACAAATTTGGACACGGCAACCAACAGATTGGCCACCAAAGCCGCGATGACGCTGGCCATGCCTCCCTCGTTTTTCTTTTCCATATCAACAATCTGAATGCTTGTTCACAATGGCGCAAAGGTACGAAACGATTGTCAGAAAAAGCAAGGCTGACAAG
>DBQL01000043.1:8297-9104 GCA_002305235.1 Prevotella sp. UBA1395
AAAAATAAGTTAAATGATTCAAAAACCACACCGTCTCTGCTCCATGATTCCAAGGAAAAAACCTATCTTTGCATCCTGCAATAATTACAAATCAACAAGAAAGGAGACTCTTTCCCACGGCGTAAAAAGATTTTTCGACGATAACAACACCCCATCACCCCGTATTTTTTCACCCAACACCCCTCATTCATCACTTAAAACATCACAACAATGACACACGGACATGATATCCTCCACATGATGGAGGGCAACAGTTACCACAGCAAATCAGAACTCGTAGATGCCATCATCGGCCGCTGGGGCAGTGAGGAGACCTTCCACACCTGCTCTGCCGAGGGCATGACAGCTGCCGAGATCGTCGACTTCCTCGATGAGCGCGGCAAGTTCATGGACACTCCCGACGGCGGATTCACGGTGAACATCTCAAGGGTATGCAACCATTAGGCACCGCGACGCACGGGTAACACTCTTCCGTGACCACGGCGCGACCACAGCCTTCACCGGCCCATCCGTCTACACCGAGTGCAGACAGGATGGGCCGTTTGGCATCTGCCCAAACACCATAAGCGTATGAAAACATGGATCCTGCTGCTCACTGCCTTCGTCTCAGCTCTCGCGGCATGCCATGCCAACGACCGACAGCCACAGCAACCAATAAATTCCAAGACAATGAATATTCAAGACACCAACCGATATGTGAGGCTCACCGATGCCGAGCTGCGCCGGCGCCTCACCGACGAACAATATGAGGTGACGCGACATGCCGCCACCGAGCATCCGTTTACCAATGCCTACGACAACGAGTTC
>DBQL01000043.1:9159-17989 GCA_002305235.1 Prevotella sp. UBA1395
GGATGGCCCGCCTTCACCCGACCCATAGACCCCGCCCTCATCACCGAGCATGCCGACACATCGCATGGCATGGTGCGCACCGAGGTGAGGAGCGCGCTTGGCGACAGTCATCTCGGACATGTTTTCCCCGACGGGCCGCAGGACAAGGGCGGACTGCGCTACTGCATCAACAGCGCGGCATTGCAATTCGTGCCCCGCGAGGAGATGGCGGCACGCGGATACGGTGCCTATCTCGCCCTTGTGGACGAACGACAGCTCAAGGACATCTATCTCGCGGGAGGGTGTTTCTGGGGCACGGAACACTATTTCAAGCTCATCGAGGGGGTGGAGGCCACCGAAGTGGGCTATGCCAACGGCATCATTCCCAACCCCACCTATCAGGAGGTGTGCACCGACAAGACGCAATATGCCGAGACGGTACACGTGAAATACGACCCGGCGGTGGCCGACCTCACCTTTCTCTTGAACATGTTCTTCACGGCTATCGACCCCACGACGCTCAACCGACAGGGNNNCCATCGAGGCGGTGATGGCCGAGCAGCGCGAGAAATCGCCCGAGCCCGTCGTGGTGGAGGTGAAGCCACTCAAGAACTTCTATCGCGCCGAGGAATACCATCAGGATTATCTCGACAAAAACCCCAACGGCTACTGCCACCTGCCCCAATCGCTGTTTGAGTTTGCACGCAAGGCGCGCAAGAAATAGCTCTGCGCGGAGCACAATGCCGTTCTTAACGGCGCACGAGGAAACCATCGATGCCCTGCCATTTGTGCAGGGCATCTATATATATATAGGTATAGGGAAAACCAAATGATATGGGAGTCAGGCATGCATCATACGCCTGACCGACAAATCAGAAGTCGGGGGCATCATTAGCGAGACCGTTGATCTCCGACGGAGTTCCCTTGTTCCCGAACAATCCGTCAGACACGGGCGGCAACCATGCCCTCCGTTACACTTCGTGCATCCACCCGACCCGTGCCCGCATCTTGGAAGCGATTGCGGCCAACAGCTCCAATTATAGGCATGAACGACCGCTACTCGACACACATGAACCTCGCAACCGCTGACGGCCCGAAACACACCGGCGACAGGAACGGAGGCGGAGAGACAAAAAGAAGCGGGGAGAGACAAGAAAATGATGGTTTGTGGAAAAGAAAACATGAAAGACACATACAATAAATTTGAATTTTTAGGAAAGTACAATTCCATGAAAATATCACAAGTTTCCAAAAATATTTTATAACAAGTTGATAATAAACAGTTTGACAATTATTAACAGTCTAAAAGTTATCCAAAACAAACAACCTATTGATAAAATAGCTATCTTTGCATCATCAATCGACGAGTTAACATTCTATTCAAAAATAAACCTTTTATACCCCTGCAAAATGATACAGACAGTAGTAAAACGCGACGGTAGGATCGTGGGGTTCAACGACCTGAAGATACAAGCCGCCATCCGCAAGGCGATGCTCCACACCGACCGCGGCGAGGACGAACAGCTCATCGGCCGCATTGCCGACCACATCGCGCTGAAAGGGCGCAGCCAAATGTCGGTGGAGGACATTCAGGATGCCGTGGAGGTAGAGCTGATGAAAAGCTCGCGCAAGGACGTGGCACAGAAATACATCGCCTATCGCAACCAGCGCTCCATTGCCCGCAAGGCCAAGACGCGCGACGTGTTCATGGAGATTGTGAACATTCGCAAGAACGATGTCACACGCGAAAACGCGAACATGAACGCCGACACCCCGGCGGGCATGATGATGAAGTTTGCCTCGGAGAGCACCAAGCCCTTCGTAGACGACTACCTGCTCTCCGAGGAGGTGCGCGAGGCGGTGAAGCACAACCTGATACACGTGCACGACAAAGACTACTACCCCACCAAGTCGCTCACCTGCGTGCAACATCCCTTGGACCATATCCTGCAACGCGGCTTCGTGGCCGGGCATGGGTCGTCGCGACCCGCCAAGCGCATAGAGACGGCGGCCGTGCTGGCCTGCATCTCCTTGGAGACGGCGCAAAACGAGATGCACGGCGGACAGGCCATCCCGGCCTTCGACTTCTATCTCGCGCCGTTTGTGAGGCTGAGCTTCCAAGAGGAGCTGCGCAATCTTGAGCAGCTCACGGGGCAAGACCTCACCCATCTGATGGATGTCGCCATAGACGACTACATCGACCGCGACCTCGGTGCGCTGCAAGGCGACGAACGACTCACGCAGCACGCCATCAACAAGACCGTGAACCGCGTGCACCAAGCGATGGAGGCGTTTATACACAACATGAACACCATACACTCGAGGGGCGGAAACCAAGTGGTGTTCTCGTCGGTGAACTATGGCACAGACACCTCGGCCGAGGGACGATGCGTGATGCGCGAGCTGCTCAACACCACCTACGAGGGTGTGGGCAACGGCGAGACGGCCATCTTCCCCATACAGATATGGAAGAAGAAACGGGGGGTGAACTACCTGCCCCAAGACCGCAACTATGACCTCTACCAACTGGCTTGCAAGGTGACGGCACGAAGATTCTTCCCCAACTTCCTCAACCTCGACGCCACGTTCAACCAAAACGAGCGATGGCGTGCCGACGACCCCGAGCGGTATAAGTGGGAGGTGGCGACGATGGGATGCCGCACACGCGTGTTTGAAAACCGGTTTGGAGACAAAACTTCAATAGGGCGCGGCAACCTGAGCTTCTCTACGATCAACATCGTGAAGCTCGCACTCGAATGCCGAAACATCGAGAACGAGGAGGAACGCATCAACCTGTTCATGGCCAAGCTCGACCATGTCATGGAGCTTACGGCACGCCAGTTGAACGAAAGATTTGAGTTTCAGAAGACCGCCTACGCCAAGCAGTTCCCGCTGCTCATGACCAAGCTGTGGACAGGATGTGAGGGCCTCAAGGCCGATGACACCATCGAGGGCGTGATCAACCAAGGAACGCTCGGCATAGGGTTCATCGGACTGGCCGAGTGTCTCGTGGCACTCACCGGACACCACCACGGCGAGAGCACCGAGGCACAGCAACTGGGACTGCGCATCGTGACATACATGCGCGACAGGGCCAACGATTTCTCTACACAGTACCACCACAACTATTCTATCCTCGCCACACCGGCCGAGGGACTGAGCGGACGATTCACCAAGGCAGACCGCAAGGAGTTTGGCGTCATCGAGGGCGTGACCGACCGCGACTACTATACCAACTCCAACCATGTGCCGGTGTATTGCCACTGCTCGGCACGCCACAAGGCCGAGGTGGAGGCACCCTACCACGACCTCACACGCGGCGGACATATCTTCTATGTGGAGATCGACGGCGACGCCACACACAACCCGGAGGCCATCATGGGCGTGGTAGACATGATGGACCGCCTCAACATGGGCTACGGCTCGGTGAACCACAACCGAAACCGGTGCATGGACTGCGGCTATGAGAACGCCGACGCGAAGATGGAGAAATGCCCGCACTGCGGCAGCAGCCATATCGACCGACTGCAACGCATCACGGGATATCTCGTGGGTACCACCGACCGCTGGAACCACGGCAAGCTCGCCGAACTGAAAGACCGCGTGGTGCACANNGCCTCTCCCCCAACCCCTCCCCCGAAGGGAGGGGAGGGATATGTTTAACCAACTGATTGCAAACCGAAATGTCATCGAACATGAGATGATGACACGGAAATAAGGGAGGAGGCAAAGCACGGAAAGGCGAGGTATCAAAGAATGAAAAGGAAGAGGATGAAGGGAAAGGATTTTTAGGAAAAAGACAATAGGATGAAAGCATATCACAGTGAAGGAATCATGACCGGGGGAAACACCTCTGCCGCTCATCGCCGGGAAACATCTCTGCCCGCTCTTGGGGGAGCAACAGACAGAGAGAACGACGTGTCCCCACTCTCGATCCTCTCCATCGTGGAAGATACGATGGTGGATGGGCCGGGATTCCGCACCACCATCTATTGTGCGGGATGCCCCAACGCGTGCCCGGGATGCCACAACCCGCAGTCGTGGGACATACGCGCCGGACACCCGATGACCACCGAAGAGATCATGCAAGTGGTCGAGGCCGACCCCTTTGCCAACGTGACCTTCTCGGGGGGCGACCCGATGTTCCAGCCCGAGGGTTTCACACAGCTCGCCAAGGCCATCAGGCAGCGCACCGACAAGACGATATGGTGCTTCACGGGATTCACCTTCGAGGCACTCATGCGCCATCCGCAGCGACGAAAACTCGTGGAACAGATAGACGTACTCGTAGACGGTCCGTACATAGAGCGCATGCGCGACCCCGACCTCCGATTCCGCGGCTCGAGCAACCAGCGCATCATCGACATCCCGGCATCACTGCGAGCAGGCAGGGTGGTGCTATGGAAACAGACGGCATAGCTACCCGGCTACACTCCATGATGTGCCGGAGGTCGCACCGCAAGGATATTAAAAATCATAATTTATTCGTCATTTCCTCGCCACGACCCTTATCTTTGTGTCATCCGAAGACCGGATTGAAAACAATCGTCTAACTAAAAACATAAAAATTATGGGTTATAAAATTATCGACGTCGAGGGAATCGGCGATGCTTACGCTAAAAAACTGAAAGATGCCGGCATCGACACGGTGGATGAGCTGTTGGAGAAATGTGCCAAACCGGCAGGAAGAAAGGCACTGGAAGAGCAGACCGGCATCAGCGGCAAACTCATCCTGACATGGACAAACCATGCCGACCTCATGCGAATCAACGGTGTGGGTCCGCAGTTCTCCGAACTGCTGGAGGCTGCCGGGTAGACACCGTGAAGGAACTGAAGCACCGCGTGGCTGCCAACCTGCACGCCAAACTCGTGGAGACCAACGAGGAGAAAAACTTGGTGAACCGCGTTCCCGCCGAGGTCGAGGTGCAAAAGATGATCGACCAAGCCAAGGAGCTTCCCGCCCTGATGGAATATTAAGTGACCACCGGTCGCAAACCACTCACGATTGACAGAACACCAACACCGGGGTTGCTGTCCGGCCGACCGGGAAAACCCAGATGATCACGACAGGTTACCCTATGGTCCTTGAAGAAACAAAACACAGATGCCCCGACCGGAACTCCCGATCGGGGCATCTGCAAATGGTTGGTATGTCTACCGACCCACCGTGGAGACTTGTCTCAGAACCTGAAATCCAACTGCACGTCGACCATATCGTAGTTGTGTGATGCCAGCGTGCGGTCGTTGATACGCGCATATTCGGCGTTGAGCTGAATATTCTTGTTGAACAGGTAGTTGGCACCCACCTCATATTGCGTACGGCTGTCGCCCCAGTGTCCCGACTGCCGATAGAGGTCGTAGCGCGCCTTGGCGTAGAGTTTCTGCTTGATCACCGGCGCGATGACGAGCGCATAGACACCGTCGGCCTTATTGCCGATGGCTTCGTTCACCTCGGTCTTGGTGGCGTCGGCACCGGTGGTATAGGTTGTCTTGAAAGCCTTTCCGGTAGAATGGATATACTCCGAACGCACCGTCCAGTCGGAAAACTTATACTCTGCCGACAGCGCATAGCGGTGTTGCGGCAACGAGCGGCTCTCGTTGTGGGTCGCCCCCGTGGCATCGGTGACCTTCTCCTGACGGGCATACGAACCCTCCGAGCCGAAGACTCCGATGCGCATGCCCTCCACCGGCATCACCCACACACCACCGACAATATCCTTGCGCTGGTCGAGATCCTTGGTGTTGATACCCTGTCCGTTGAACACACCAACCTGATAATGGATGAGATTGCGGCCGGCGGCATTCTTCAGGAAATCGCCCTGCACCTGAAGACCGAGGTCACGGCCATTGCTCGACACCGCCCCCGAGCGGTCGGCGAAGTAAGACAACTTGTTCACGTTTTGCGAGAACCCCATGAATCCCTGATCGATGGGGTGCAACGGACTCTCNNTGCCACTCGGCGAAAGCGTCCACCACACGTGGCGAGAGCGTCAGCGAAGAGGTGTTGCCATTAGCCTGAAGTTGGATTTTCCAATACCAGTCGTCCATGATACGCCCATCGAGCGACATACGGATGAACCGGGTGTTGAAGCCGTTAGACTCCACCTGCGACTGGTTGGAATACTGATACTGGGTCATCACATAACCCGAGAGCTTCACATTGTTGATCCATGAAGGAACCTTGGTCTGTGCGTTTGTCGTGTTCAGCATTGCAGAGCACATCAGCACCATCATCAATTGCTTTTTCATTTAAATTAGGTTTAGTGCGAAATGTTAGGCCAACGAGTGCAGGCATAATCACTATGCCGCCCACATCTCATGGTACTCCTGCAAAGGTAATGATTTTTTGTGCACCACAAAACACATTAGCATAGTTTTACGCGTCACCCCATCGCATTTCCATCGCCACCCCCTCATTTTCATCATTGCAGAGCACGCCAAAGTGAAAGCAGGTGGGGGCCGTCATGATTTCCGAACGACTCTTACGTCATGACCGATTGCGCCGGTGAGATTCTTTAGAGTTGAACCCAGATGGAGTTCTGTGTTGGGTCATGAAACGGAAAGAAACCCTTCGCGCACCACGAACATCATACGCCCGTGTGCTTGAAGGCGCGGCGCCCACACACCCCGCGACGATGGAAAAACCGGAACGAAATAACGCGCGGTCTCACGGAAAATTCATAATTTTGCATCGGCGGGGGCACCGTGCCGCCGCACTGAACGACATGCAAATGAAACGAAGAACATTATACTTCATGCTCACCATGACCGGCGCCCTCGCCATGCTCATCATCAGTACAGCCTCGATGACGACGCAATGGCAGCGGGAGCGGATGCGTGCGGCGGCCGACAGCACGCTTACCCATCATGCCCTGAAACGAGCCTTGAGTGAGGCCGAGGTCGTGGAGGCTGAGCTTCGGAGCGAGCGCGATACCCTCAGGGGGACGATTACCGACACGGCGGGTGTGGCCCTGCCGGGCGTGGTGGTGAGCGACGGGGTGACGTGCACCAAGACCGACTCCTCGGGCCGGTATGTCCTGCCCCGCCATGAGGGCGCACGATTTGTGTTCTACACCGTGCCCGACTACTGCGAGGTGCCCACCCACTCGCCCGAAGACCGCACGGCACTGTTTTACAAACCCATCAGCGACACCGTGGCGGTCTACGATTTCACGCTCACCCGACTGCCCGGGGGCAAGGAGATGGCTCACCGCATGATTGTCATCGGCGACCCGCAGGTGACCAATGCCTTCAGCCCTTACTACACCGGGCCGAACGATAACCCCATCGAGAAGAGCGATGTGGCGCGGTTTACCGAGGAGACGATGGCCGACATCAGGCGCACCATTGCCGAGATGCCCGCCGGAACGCCGGTCTACGGACTGTCGATGGGCGACGACGTGCAGTATTACGGCGGATACAACGACTCGCTCGAGCTGCAGATCAGGCAGGCCCTCGGGTCGTCGTCGATGACACTCTTCTCGGTCATCGGCAACCACGACCAAGAGGGCAAGAGCGTGTACCGAGAGAAATGGGAGGACAACTGGGGTCCCACCGACTATTCGTTCGACCGCGGCGACGTGCACTATGTGTGTCTGAACAACTGCTATTTCTATCACGGCGCACTCTACTATTCGCCCGGAGAGATGACCGACCGGCAGATGGCATGGCTCATGCAAGACCTCGCGATGGCCGACCGGCAGAAGAAGGTGGTGCTGAGCTACCACATTCCGTTCACCTTTGGCAACCGCCCCTACAAGGATGCACGGCCCCTTGCCATCGACTCGGAGCCGGGACACTTCACGTCGTCGAGGCTCACGCCGCTGCTCAACCGCCTCGACAGTTTTGCCGGAGGCTACGAGCTGTTTTGCGGTCATACCCATTTTGCCTTGAACCACGAGATAGAATATGAGGGACGGCAGGTCACCGAGCATTGCCATGCCGCCGCGTGCGGCAATATATGGCAGTCGAACATCAACATCTGCGGCACGCCAAACGGATATTACGTCTACGCCTTCAACGGCACACGCATGACCGATGCCTACTACAAAGGCACGCGCCACGACCGGCAGCGGCAGCTCACGCTGTTCAGGGCCGACACCTCTTTCAACCATGAGAGCTACGCCGAAGACTGGAACCTGCCCAAGAACCGGGGGGTTATCGTGGCCAATGTCTATAACGCCGACTCGCGATGGCGCGTGGTGGCGATGGAGAACGGGCGCGAGCATGTCATGACCCGCCTCTCGGGCACCGGGCAGGATGCCTTCGCCACGGGCTATCACCATAAGTACAGCAAATCGGTGAGCTACTGGTTCGTGAGCAAGCAAAACAACTATCTCATCATGAACCACCTCTATTATTACGTGCCGCGGTCGCCACGGTCGGTGGTGTTTGTCAAGGCCACCGACCCGTGGGGCAACACCTACACCGAGAGCACCGACCACACGGTGCACAACCCGTTCTACAACTACGCACACTATTATTGACCGGCGGCGCCAACCCGTGGCCCGCAGCCCACGCCCGGGTATGTGTTAAAGTTTCATAGCGTTTCGCTCGATATGCCACAAAAACCCTATCTTTGTGGCAACAAACGCTATTTACATCTTTAAAACAAATTGATCATGACACACAAACGTTTCTACACGCTGCTCTTGGCTGCCCTCACGGCCATACCCGGCATGGCGCAGTCGGCACAGGCAGAGGTCACCGTGAACGGCATGAAAACCACCCGCGCGCTGGCCCGGATCACCTTCGACGGCGACAACGTGGTGTTGCGCTTCGCCGACGGCAGCGAAGACGTCTCTGCCGATATGGACGGCGTGACCATCGACCTCGGCAATGCCACACCGGT
>DBQL01000092.1:0-1634 GCA_002305235.1 Prevotella sp. UBA1395
GTGAGATTGTCGAGAATGGCCGAGAGGAAGAATGTCATGAAGGCTATGCGCCACAGCAGCGCACGCTTGGTACGGGTTTTCATCACCGTGCGCACCCAGTTGAACCCGCCATTCTGGTCGACGATCTCGACGATGGTCATGGCTCCCATGAGGAAGAACAGCGTGGTAGACGTGCTGCCGAGATGGTGCTCGATGACGGCACTCACCTCATTGACCAGCTCCTGACCACTCAGGCCGGGAATATAACTGCCCGGCGAAAACATGAAAAGGGTCCAGCAGGCCACAAACATCAACAAGGCCACGGCGGCCTTGTTCACTTTGGTAACGCTCTCAAGGGCTATGAACAGATAGCCCACGATAAAAGCAACGACAATTGCGATTGTTAAAGATGACATTGAATGTTGAATTTGATAAAGATTATTGCTTGAAACACTCTGAATAAGGGGTATAGGTCAAAGCCATGCAAAGTTAACAAAAATCTCAAAACCATAGGCTAAAAAATCAAATTATTATGCCTGCGACTTGGAAAAACGCTTAATTTTGCAGCGTAACACTAAATAATAAAAACCAACTACGAACACTATCACATCTATGAACAGCAAGAATTTCTTCTTCGCAGTGGACCTCGGGGCCACCAGTGGAAGAACCATCATCGGAACTCTGAACGACGGACGGATAGACCTTGAGGAGCTGACACGATTTGACAACACGCTCATCGAGGCCAACGGGCATGTATATTGGGATATTTTCGCGCTCTACCACGAGGTCATCAAGGGCCTGAAGATGGCGCACGAGCGACAGATTCCCATCCGGAGCATAGGCATAGACACATGGGGATGCGACTTTGCCATTGTGGGAGACGATGGGCAGATACTGCGCAACCCGCTGGCTTACAGAGACCCGCACACCACGCACACGATGGAACGGTATTTCGCACATGCCCTGCCCAAAGAGGAGGTCTATGCCAAGACGGGCATACAGTTCATGAATTTCAACTCGCTGTTCCAGCTCTACCAAATGCGACAAGACGGCAACACGGCCTTGCGGCAGGCCGACAAGGTGCTCTTCATCCCCGACGCGCTGAGCTATATGCTCACCGGAAAGGCGGTGTGCGAGTACACCGTGGCATCGACATCGCAGATATTGAACCCCATGACCCACGACCTTGACGACGACTTGCTGGCAAGCATCGGCATGAGGCGCGAGCAGTTTGGGCCGATGACCGCGCCCGCAACGGTCATCGGGCAGCTCACCCAAGAGGTGCAGAAGCTCACAGGGATGGGCGATGTGCCGGTGATTGCCGTGGCGGGCCACGACACCGCGAGTGCCGTGGCTGCCGTTCCGGCGGCCAACGGCAAGTTCGCCTACCTCAGTTCGGGCACTTGGAGCCTCATGGGCATCGAGACACCCGAGGCGATTATCAACGACAAGAGCTTTGCCACGAACTTCACCAACGAGGGCGGCATAGAGGGTACGACCCGCTTCCTGAAGAATATCTGCGGCATGTGGATCTATGAGCGCTGCCGACAGGAATGGCCCGAAGCCAAGAATATGAGCCACGGCGAACTGCAACAGGGACTGCTCGAGTGTGAGGCTTTCAGGAGTATCATCAATCCCGATGACCCCATGTTTGC
>DBQL01000092.1:1686-14594 GCA_002305235.1 Prevotella sp. UBA1395
TGCATCTTCGACTCGCTGGCACTGAGATATCGGCAGATATTCACGTGGCTGAGAGAGTTTGCCGATTTCGAGATCGACCTGCTGCACATCATCGGCGGTGGCTCGATGAACAAATTCCTCAACCAGTTCACCGCCAACTCATGCGGAGTGACNNGAGGTAAAAGACATCTGGGAGATGAGAAGCATCATCGCCAACTCTTTAGACCTGAGGCGGTTTGAGCCTCAAGACCCGGAGACATGGAACAAGGCCTACGAGAAATTCCTCGCCGTGACCGGGCAATAAGCCCTCACGGCATGGCCGGCAGAGGCCGCCCCTGCCAACCATCATTGCCATAACAAACAATAACACATAACAAACCCAACGTCCACCATATTATAATAGGTGCGCCAAAACGCCCCATCATGATATCGACGGACACTAAAAGCATTTACTATATGAAATCAGAATTGATTGAGAAAAACTACGCATTGGCCAAAGAACGCTATGCCATGCTTGGCGTCGACACAGACAAGGCTCTGAAAACACTGGAGAAAACCCCGATATCGCTGCACTGCTGGCAGTCGGACGATGTTGTGGGCTTTGAGCGCGGAGAAGCTGCCTCGGGCGGAATCATGACCACGGGAAACTTCCCCGGCAAAGCCCGCACGGTGGAAGAGTTGCGTCAGGACATCGAGAAGGTGACCTCGCTGCTCGGCGGCACCTATCGCCTGAACCTCCACGAGACCTACGGCGACTTCGGCGGTAAGTTCGTAGACCGCGACGAGGTGGAGCCCAAGCACTTTGAAAGCTGGATGCAATGGGCCAAGGAACAGGGCTTGAAGCTCGACTTTAACTCTACATCCTTCTCGCACCCCAAGAGCGGAAACCTCTCGCTGGCTAACCCCGACAAGGAGATTCGCGACTTCTGGATCGAGCATACCAAGCGTTGCCGACGCGTTGCCGACGCGATGGGCAAATACCAAGACGACCCCTGTATCATGAATATATGGGTGCACGACGGCTCGAAAGACTACACCGTGGAGAAGTATCGCTATCGCCAGATCTTCAAAGAGTCGCTCGACGAGATTTTGGCCGAGGAGCTGCCACACATGAAGACTTGCTTGGAGGCCAAGCTGTTCGGAATCGGTCTTGAGGCCTACACCGTGGGGTCGCACGACTTCGTGGCCGGCTATTGTGCCCAAAACAATTTGATGTATACCCTCGACACCGGCCATTACGAGCCGACAGAGAACGTGAGCGATGCCGTATCGTCACTCCTTCTCTTCGTACCCGAACTGATGCTGCACGTGTCAAGACCCATGCACTGGGACTCTGACCACGTGACACTCTTCGACGACAACACCCGAAACCTCTTCTCGGAGCTTGTCAGAGCCGAGGCACTCGACCGCGCACACATCGGACTCGACTATTTCGATGCTTCCATCGACCGCATCGGCGCGTATATCATCGGTATCCGTGCCACACAGAAGAGCTTGCTGCAGGCTTTCCTCGAGCCGATAGACCTGCTGCGCCGGTATGAGGACGAGGGCAAGAACTTCCAACGACTGGCCCTCCTCGAAGAAGCCAAGACGCTACCTATGGGCGCCGTGTACGACTATTTCAACCTGACTCACAACGTGCCGGTGGGCGAAGAGTTTATCGCCGACATCGAGAAATACGAGCAGGAAGTATCTTTCAAGCGTGTCTAATCTCTCGCTCCCTGCCTCCGTCGGTAGGCGCAAGGCCGCCGAAAAGCGACTTCTCGCACCGGAGAGAGGCAGGGAGAGAGCCTTGTTATTACTATGAACATCATCATCGGACTACTCATTATCGCCATCGGGGCATTCTGCCAAAGCAGTTGTTACGTTCCCATCAACAAGATCAAGAACTGGAGTTGGGAGAGCTACTGGATCGTGCAGGGTGTCTTTGCGTGGCTGGTGTTCCCGCTTCTGGGCGCACTTTTGGCCGTGCCCGCAGGCCACAGCCTCCTCGAACTGTTCTCTGCCGACCATGCATTCAACATCTGGATGACCATGCTCTTTGGCGTATTATGGGGTGTGGGCGGCCTGACCTTCGGACTGTCGATGCGCTATCTCGGCGTGGCATTGGGACAATCCATCGCCCTCGGCACCTGTGCCGGACTGGGAACCATCATGGGGCCCGTGCTGTTGAACGTGTTTTTTCCGGAGCTGAACGCCTTGGAATCGCTCACATTTGCCGTGATCCTCGGCGTGGCGGTAACCCTCTTGGGCATCGCCATCATCGGTGTGGCCGGCTCGATGAAGGCCCGTTCGCTCTCGGAAGAAGAGAAAAAAGCCGCCGTCAAAGATTTCAACTTCCCCAAAGGACTGGCCATTGCCCTGCTCGCCGGATTCATGAGCGGCTGTTTCAACGTTGGTCTGGAGTTTGGCAAAGGCATCAACTTCGGAGACCTCACGCCCGACATGTTCAAGACTTTGCCGGCGACGCTCCTCGTTACCGTGGGTGGTTTTGTGACCAATGCCATCTATTGTTTCTATCAAAACCAAAAAAATCGCACGTGGGGCGACTACACCCGGGGCGGCGTTTGGGCCAACAACCTGCTGTTTACGGCCTTGGCCGGCGCACTGTGGTACAGCCAATTCTTCGGCTTGTCACTCGGCAAGGGCTTCCTCACGGAGTCTCCCACGCTCATGACACTAGCATTCTGCATCCTCATGGCACTCAATGTGGTGTTCTCAAACGTATGGGGCATCATCCTGAAAGAATGGAAAGGCTGCTCGCCAAAAACCATTGCCGTGCTCGTGGTGGGCATTGTGGTACTGATCATATCCTCGTTTCTGCCGCAGTTGATAGGATGAGGACCCTATGGTCAGAATTTGGAACCGAAACCATCACTAACTAACCGATGTTTCGCAAGGGCTTGGAGCATTGCTCCGGGCCATGCTTTCGTTTTCATACCATGCCACTCATGCCGTATGATGTGTCTGTAAACCTCGCTTCGAAACATGTCGACATCAACATCAGACAGCCTCATCGATGCAAACATCTGACGATCGCTTGAGAAGAACAAAATCCTGAAATCGCAAGAAGTCACCCCTACGAGGGGAGATATCCAACTTCAACTTAAACATTTATAACCATTTATCCAAAAACTCTATGAATCTATCACATCATGAAAGTCGTGGAAATTCCCTTTCCAGACTGTTGTTATTGATGGCCTTTTCAGCATCTGCCACGTTCGCGCTGGCACAAAGTCGCGTGACGGGAAAGATCGTTGACGAGACAGGTGAACCTGTGATCGGGGCCAGTATCAAAGTGGATGGCTCATCGATTGGTGCCGTTACCGACCTCGATGGCAATTTCTCGCTACCCAATGTACCACAGAACAGCACGCTCACCGTGTCGTATGTGGGCTTCAAAACACTCAGCGTGAAGTCGAACGGACGCACGCAAATAGACCTGACACTCAAGGAAGACCACGAACAATTGGACGAAGTGGTGGTCGTGGGCTATGGTGTGCAGCGCAAAAGCGACGTGACCGGTGCCTTGGCACATATCGACAGCAAGCAGCTCACCGCCATGCCGGTGAAAGACGCGTTGCAGGGAATGCAGGGTAAAACGGCCGGTGTGGACATCACCAACTCACAACGCCCGGGGTCGGTAGGCTCGATTACCGTGCGCGGCCAGCGCTCCATCAATGCCAGCAGCGCCCCCTTGTATGTGGTCGACGGCATGATTATCCAAAACGGGGGCATCGATAACATCAACCCTCAGGACATCGAGTCTATCGAAGTGCTCAAGGACGCGTCTTCGACGGCAGTCTACGGTGCCCGCGGCGCCAATGGCGTGATTCTCGTAACGACAAAGAAAGGCAAGGAGGGCAAGGTATCCATCAACTATGCCGGAAGCCTCACTTTCTCCAAAGTGCATGAGGTGACAGAGATGATGAGTGCCGCCGAGTGGGTAGACTATGCCCGCTATGCGCTCTATAACCAAGGGGGTTATGGCAAATCGGACCAGCCGTTCGCACCCGACTATGCCAGCGACCAGAAACTGTTTGGCGGTACGGCCGGATGGAACAACATCGAACAGGCATGGGTCAACGGCGTGTATGATGCCAGCAAGGTGGGTGAATACGACTGGGTGAGCCATGCCTTGCAGACCGGCGTGACCCAAGACCACACGCTGAGCGTCAGCGGTGGCACAGACAAGATCAAGGCTTACGGCTCGTTTGGCTATCTCGACCAAAAGGGAACACAGAAGGGGCAAGGCTATTCGCGATTCACGGTGACGACCAATGTGGAGATCAAGGCACTGCCATACTTCACAATGGGCGTGGGCATGAAGGGCGCATACGGCGACCAAAACTATGGTTACAGCTACCAAAAGAGCGTCACCGGCGCCGGCGATTACTACGGAGCGTTGCGCGGCATGATACCCTTCACCGTGCCCTATGATGAGAACGGAAACTTCATTGAGTATCCGTGGTCGTACAATACCAATATCCAGAACCCCATCGAAGAAATCAATTACACCACCAACAAGCGCCGCGACTTCCGCATCACGGGCAATGTGTGGGGACAATTGGACTTCGGAAAAATCTGGTCTCCGCTCGAGGGTCTCTCCTATCGCATACAGTTCGGACCCGAATTGAAATACTATCGCCTCGGCATGTTCTTCGCAGCCGATGGCATCAACGGTCAGGGCAGCAACGTGGCCACATACAATCCCTCGCAGAACGTGGCATGGACGCTCGACAATCTGGTGTACTACAACCGCACAATCGCGCACGACCATCACATCGGACTGACCTTCTTGCAGAGCGCAGAGAAGACACACTACGAGTATGGTAACATCAAGGCTAACGTGGCCACATCCGAAGAGCTGTGGTACAACACCAGCTCCTTGGGAACTCCGCTTGGCTATGGCACCGGATTGGCAGAAGACCAGCTTACCTCTTACATGGTGCGCGCCAACTATAACTATATGGACAAATACTTGGCCACGGCGAGCGTGCGCTGGGACGGCAGCTCCCGACTGGCACAAGGGCATCAGTGGGCCAGCTTCCCCTCGTTCTCCTTGGGATGGCGCATCGACCAAGAGAAGTTCATGCAGCGCGCCGATTGGGTGAGCAACCTGAAACTACGCGTGGGATGGGGTATCTCCGGCAACTACGCCATTGATATCTATGGCACCAAGGGTGCTATCCAAAGCCTCTACTATAACTGGGGAAAGAACCCCTCTACATTGGGCTATGTACCGTCTGATGCCTCTGCCAAGACACCGTCCAAGATGGCCAACCCCACTCTGGGATGGGAGAAGACCTACCAGTGGAACGTCGGCGTGGACTATGGCTTCCTCAACGGACGGATCAATGGTAGCTTGGATATTTACTCCAATTCGACCAAAGACCTGCTGATGGCCATGAGCATTCCCTCGCTCACAGGTTACACCTCGACGTATGCCAATGTGGGCGAGTCGTCGGGATGGGGTATCGACTTCCAGCTGAACGCCATTCCGGTGAAAACCCGCGACTTTGAGTGGAGCACATCACTGACATGGTCTCTCGACCGCAACAAAATCGAGAAACTGGCCAACAACGCCAGCGAGGACATCAACAACAACTGGTTTGTGGGTGAGGAGATCGGCGTGATCTACGACTATGTCTATGACGGCATCTGGAAAACCAGCGAGGCTGAGCAGGCCGCCAAGTACAATCGCAAACCGGGTCAGATTCGAGTGAAAGACGTATTGGAAGACGGAAAGATCGACGGCAACGACCGACAGATCATCGGCCACCTTCGTCCCCGCTGGTCAGGAGGATGGCAAAACACCTTCAGCTACAAGAACTGGGAGCTGTCTTTCTTCATGTACGCCCGCTGGAAGTTCGACATTGCCAAAGGCGCGGAGACCTTGGGTGGCATGTATGCCATGCGCAAGCTCGACTATTTCATAGCCGGTACGCACGAGGATGCCGAATACTATATGCCGGGATCGCAAGGATCGGGGGCCGATACCTACGCCTCGTCGATGAGCATTCAAGACGGCTCGTTCATCAAGATGCGCAATATCTCGCTGGGATACAACTTCACACCCAAACAACTGAAGTCGACCGGACTGAGCAATCTGAAGATTTACGTACAGGCCATGAACCCCTTTAACGTGTACAAGAAATGCAAATGGCTCGACACCGACTTCATGAGCTATGACAACAACACCACCTCTTACGGCTCGTCAACAACCATCAAGAGCTGGGTTATCGGTCTTAATATCGGATTCTAAACAACAGACAACAATGAAACTCAATTATATCTTAGCGTCGGCCATCCTTGCCGGCAGTACCCTTGGACTCGCCTCATGCGGCGACAAGTTCCTTGAGGAAGACCAGTTCAACCAAAGAAGCACCCAATACTTCACCACACAGAGCGGTCTCGACGACTTGGTGACGGGCGCATACCAAAAACTGAAGTTTAAGTTCAATTACCAATGGGGCTATCTTGCCTACTGCATGGGCATCGACGAGTTCACGGGCGGGGCCAACAACCTGACCAACTATAACGCCTATCAGACACTCGACGCCAGCGAGGGCAACGGCATCAAACCCATTTGGGACAACTATTACGGACTCGTGGAGCCTGCCAACGTGATCATCCAGAACGTACCGCTCTATTACGACAAGGCTAACGCTAAATACAACACTCGTCTCGGCGAGGGCTACTTCCTGCGTGCGTATGCCTATTTCGAGCTTGTCAAGCAGTTTGGCGGGGTGCCTTTGAAGCTCAATCCGTCCAAGTCGGTGGAAACCTACTTCACACGCAACACCTTGGAGGAGTGCTATGCCCAGATCATCGCCGACTTTGAGCAGGCCTATAACCTGCTGCCCGAGACCCCTGAGCAGACCGGACGCATCACCAAGAGTGCCGCGGCCCACTTCCTCGCCAAAGCGCATCTGTTCCGTGCCAGCGAACTTTACGACGACTGGAACGGCAGTTACAAGAGCGACGACCTCGATGCCGTGATCAAATACGGCAAGGAAGTGATTGCCGCACACCCGCTGTGCACCGACTATGTGGCCCTGTGGGACTACACCAAGGCCAACAGTGCCAACGAAACGGTGAGCGAGGTGGTGCTCGCCGCGCAGTTCTCCGACGACACAGACACATGGGGACGCTTCGGCAACCAAATGCACCTCTGCTTCCCATCGGTCTATCAGAACATGGCGGGCATGAAGCGAGACATCTCCGGCGACCGCGAGTTTTCCTACGTAAGCGCCACCGAATACACCATGCAGGTGTTCGACCGCGTGAACGACTCGCGATTCTGGAAGAGCTTCATCACCACATACGGATGCAACAACCCCTCGGCCGCACCCAAATGGTCGGTCTATGCCAAAGACTATCCCAATGCCATCCCCGACGGCGTAAATGCTGCTGACGCACGATTCGCAGGCGGACAGATTGCCCTGAAGTATATCGTGAACAGCCCGGGCGACACCCGATATACCGACATCGATGGCAAGAAGTCGGAAGACGGCGTACTGAAAAACGGCAAGCTGGAGGCTCCCCACACCTTCGTGCACTATTATGCCGGCGAAGATTTCAGTTGGAACACCTCGAAGGCCACCACCACCGGCAACTGGTTTGCCATCCATCCGCACAACCGCTCGGTGGCCCTGAGCAAATATCGTGACGGATATCGCAACGCCATCAACTCTCAGTTTGGCACCCGAGACGCCATCATCGCGCGCTCGGCCGACGATGTACTGATGGTGGCCGAGGCCTATATCCGCAAGAAAGACTATACCAACGCCATCACTTACCTCAACATGGTGCGCGACCGCGCGGGATATGCCGAGGGCGAAGACCGTGCCAAGCACGTGGACGGCGGCCAGTCTTACAAGAACAACTCCTACTGCTCGGGCAAGGGCGGCGGATTCTCGGCCGATGGTGCCATCTATTATGAGACCAACACCTACTACGAGTCGAACAACATGGACGTGACCACGGCTTCGTCGAAATCGTCCATGCGTCTCAACTCGGTGGCCGACATCCTCAACTCCGCGCCCGACATGCCGGTGTATCAGGCCCTCGGTCTGTCTTCCGATTACGACAAGGTGATGTGCTTCCTCATGAACGAGCGCACCCGTGAGCTATGCGGTGAGATGCAGCGCTGGGAAGATTTGGCCCGCACCAAAACCCTCGAGGCCCGTTGGAACACGTTCAACGATGCCAAGAGCTATGGCGAAGGCAGCTTCAACGCACAGCGCGACTACTTCCGTCCGCTGCCGCAATCGTTCCTCGACGGCATCACCAATGCCTCCGGCAGCACGCTGTCTGACGAGGAAAAGTCGGCCATGCAGAACCCCGGATATTAATCTTCCGACTCATCATCCATCTTGCCACCACCCGCACGGTTGCCCTGCAGCCCGCGGGTGGTGGCTTTATTTTCATTCCTGCCGGTCGGCACAAACGTGGGGGCACCATCCCGGGGCACAGGCACACGGGTAGTTGTTGTCAAGAAAAATTGGCAAAAAACGGCATCGTACAAACAGTGCGAAAGAGAAACGCCAATGCCGTTTGTACGCCGAAAAAACACTACGGATTTGCGATCAGGGCCTCATCGCGACACGAAAAGATAGTCATTGTCACGCGATTCCTATCTTTTCGCAAGCCGAAAAGATAGGAATGGCACGGCCGAAAAACGCTTAAACCCGTGTGAAAAGATAGCTTTCGCAAGACCAAAGAATGTAAAGAAATCACAAGTTACTGTGTGTCAGCAAATTTAAAAACGTCGATTTTTGCCGTATTTCGCACCGATGATTTTCGTGTTGGAAATACGGCCGCCACGGCGAGGCATTTTTCAAGATTTTTCATCGGATGACTGTCTTCCGTCGATAGGGGTCTATGTTGTAGGGCTTGCCGTCCACAAGGATGGTGAGCGGCATGTTATAGATGGTGCGGTCGAGCTTGAGCGTGGGTCGGATGATCACCCGGTCGCGCTTGAACTTCACCTTCAGCCTCACGCTGTCACGCTGTCTGAGGTATGCCCCCACGTCTCTCATCGGCGCAATCCATAGCCGGTGCGCCATCCGCGCGACCTTCTCCATAAGGCGTGTAAAGACCTCGGGCTGCTCAAAATGGTCGTAGCCGTTGGCAATGGCGTGGGTCATCGTCACGCCCCAACCGCCGTCGGCCACCAACTTGCGCAGGTATTCGTCCATCCATTCCTCCGTGCGCTTGCCGCCGAGGCTCACCTGTCGGGTGCGGGTACAGGTCCTGTCGCGCTCGCAGAAGGCCGTGGCAGCCTCGCTTCTGCGATTGCCGGGATAGATCAGCGTGCGCGGGAAGACACCGGTGTGGCTGAAGATGAGGGTGTCGTTGCGCTGCACCTCTGCCCGCATCTCCTCGCCCGCGAGGGTAGAGAGGTTGCGGTGGGCATAGCCGTGGTTGGTCATCTCCTGCCCCTGTGCGGCCATCTCCCGGGCCTGTTCCCATGTCATGCAGGGAATGTTCTTGTATTGTCCGCTCGTCGTGCCGCCCATCCTGCTGCCTATCAGGCCGAAGGTGGCCCGCAGTCCGAGCCGCCGAAGCAGCGGGAAGACCTCCGTGTAGTGTTCCGACAGGCCATCGTCGAAGGTCAGTGAGAGGGCTGCCGACTTATTGTCCAAATACTTGGCCACCACCACGCGCTGTGCCCCGGCCTTGAGGCTGTGCCCCGCGAGTGTGGCAGTGAGAACGAAGAGGGATGTGATGATGCTTGTTTTCATGTCGCAAAGATAGGCAATGCGCGCCACGTGCACCGGTAACAGATGTACGAAGAATGGCAATATCCTACACCGACAGGGGCTTCATGCGGCATTGACCACATGAAGCCCCTGTATGTCGTCGACCCTCGGGCGGGTCGGTCAGATATCGGATGGTTATCTCGGCAGGTGGAACACCTCGGTGAGTTCCTTCATCTGCGCGTCGCTCATGCCCTCGGGTTCGAAGCCCATCGCCTTGGCGTTGACATAGATTTTTGCGCTCTTCGACAGCACATCGATCTGGTCGAAGGCAGCCATCACATCAGTGCCCTTGGCAAACACGCCATGCTTCTCCCACATCACCACATCGTATTCCTCGAGCTGCTCAATGGTGGCCTGCGCCATCAGGTTACTGCCGGGAAGGGTATAAGGCACGATGCCGAGGCCCAACGGGCAGAAAGCCTTAGTCTCGGGAATCATGCTCCACAGCAGTCGGGTAAGCACGTCTTTGCCGAGAAAAGCCTTGTTGTGGGTCATGGCAATCAGTTCGATGGGATGTGTATGCACCGTGGCACGAATGTCTGAGCCAAGCTCCGTCTGCCGGTTGTGCACGGCGAGGTGAGAAGGAAGCTCCGAGGTGGGCAGCACGGCGTTGTCGGCGATGATGACATAGCTTGCGCAGTCGTCGAGAATGCGGATGATGGAGCCGTTGTCCATAGGCCATCGTGCAAGGTCGCGCATGCGTTTCTGGGTGCCCTTGCAATAGAAATAGCAGCCTTTGAGGTGGGGCAGCGTCTCGCCAATGGGCAAAACGTCGGAGATGGCGGGCATCGTGGCAATCTCGTCGTCAATATATTCGGTGACGTTCACGGTGATATTGCCGCCGTTGCGCTCTGCCCATCCGTTCTGCCAAAGGTATCCGGCCACTTCGGCCACATCGTAGACGGCCTTCTCCAAAGCCGGCCGTCCTTCCAAAATACTCTTCATGATCGTTGGTTTTGTTGTGTTGTTTTTAAGTGATGGTGCAAAGTTAGCAAATAAATCGTGCCGTGTGGCAATAAGAAATGATTTTTCTGCCGTGAGATTTGACCGGCATCGGGCAGATCATGGCCGTCTTGCCGGACAAGCAAGTCGGCCGGCGGAAAGAGGCAAGCCTGCCATGTGAGGGGCAACAGGCAACTCAATAGCTCAGCGTGAACCGTCTGCTGCCATTGTCGTATGTCATGTAGCCCTGCCCGATGACGAGCGACCCCGCGGCGTCTATGGGCGTGCTCTTGGCACTGAACACACTGATCTCGCCACCGGTGAGCATGATGTCCGCCCCCGCCTTGATACCCTTGGGCGACGACAGGAGCTTTGAGCCGGTGACCATGACATTGAGCCGACCGCCACTCACGGTGACATGCCGATCGCTGTTGATGCCCTTGCCGCCCTCGCCCGTGCTCTTCAGGAGTACGGCGCCTGCCGTCTGGACAAACGAACTGTCACACTTGATGCCGGCACTGCTCGTGGTATCAGTGTCCTCGACCAAGCTGTTTCCCGAGGTGATGACCGTGGTTCGGCCGCCACTCACGCTGACCGATGCCTCCGAGTTGATACCCTTCGCACCGTCGGCCGTCGTCATGACATTGAGCACACCACCCCGTATCGTCACCCCGTCGTTGGCCTTGATGCCGTGTCCTGCCGCGGTGGTGACATTGATGACGTTTCCGGGCCTGAAGACGATATAGTCGTCAGAGCAGATCCCGTTCTTGCAGCTACCGTCGACCGTAAGCGTTCCGTTGCCGCTGAAGATGACCTGCCCCTCGCTGAAGAGCGTACCCTTCTCGTCTTCGGTTGCCGGAGTGGCATATTCCGTGCCGTCGCTCAGCCTGTTCTCGGTACCGGCGGCGATGGCGACATACAGCGATTTGCCACCCTGATTGTTGATGGCCACCCCCGCAGGATTGTGTATCGACACGCCGTTAAGCGTGATTTTGAACTTCGAGTCGCTATAAACCTTAAAGCACCCGTTGTCTGTCGTACCCGAGAGCGTATATTCCACGCCCTTGGCCACACTCCTGACGGTCACCCTGCCGCCCTCGACGGTCACCTGCCTGAGCACCGACCGGTCGCCCGTCACCGTGGCCCCGTCGGCCGAGAAGGCTATGTTGACATGATAATCCCACGTGGTATTCTCTTCGAAATCATTGTCACCGGGGGTCACGGGGTCGCTCTCAGACAGTGGCGTGGCGTCCCAAACGATGGGTGTCAGGCCCTCCATGAGAGCCGCGTCGTAGTCGGCAACGAGACTGTCGAGGTCGGAATCGTCGTTCGTGCACGATGTCAGAGCCGAGGCAGCGGCGAGGCATGCCACGAGAAAGAGATGATGTTTCATTGCGCTCAGAATTTATATTGGTAAGACATGCCGATGATATGCTCGTTCGTATCGTTGTCGTCGTCACTGCCGTTCACGGTCTGCAGTCGGTAGTACATGCCCACGCCGTGGTGCTTGGACACCTTCCAGTCGGCCCCGAGGGTATATCTTACCTTATCCAACTGCCACGCGTTGAACAGCTCCACGCTTTCGTATGGCGTAACCTTGGCATGCGGAATGTTGTACTCCACCTGCAAACGGCTGCGCAACACGTGCTTGCCCTTGCCGCCGACGACACGGTCTTCCCACGCCTCGTCGGCGAAATCGTACCGGGCGACGGTCTTCCCGGGTCTGAGGGTGTACTGCCACCGCTCACGCAGCGAGACGTTGAACCGTCCCAAGTCTGCATCGCCCCTGAGGTCGAGATGCAGCCGATGGCGCGCCCCCCAATAGTGCGGCGTCCACTTGTTGTATGTGCGGCCGTCGTCCTCGTAGGTGATTTTCTCGGCGTTGTTATCCCACAGGAGGTCGTATCCCGCCGAGGTCTTGAGCCAAGGCGCTATCTTATAGTCGGCCGACACGCCCACACTCCACCGGCCGGCGGTACGCAGATGGTTACGGGTGCGAAACTCACCGGCCACGCCCACGCTCCATCGCTTGTCTATTTTCTTCTCGGCACCCACCTCGTACCACATCCCCACGTCGTTGGTCTGGGCCTTCAGCGGCAGGCATGCCGTGGTGACGAGCAGCAGCAAGGCACCGCGCACGAGCGTCACACGATAGTTCATTGTATTCATTGGATATTGCTTTTGTTTTGCGGCACTCGCCTAATTGCACATTTGCAGGTC
>DBQL01000150.1:0-576 GCA_002305235.1 Prevotella sp. UBA1395
GGTATGGGTATTGATGCCAAGGATACTGAGGAAATTCTCGCCCTTGGAAGAAGTCCGTAGTCCCACTCGGGCACATTGTATCATGGGATGAAAGTAATTTGTCGTGACAGAGAATCCTGCACGACTTACACCGGAGTGTGTCATTGATCCGCTCCGGTTTTTTTAGTTGGCCGGTTGCTTCCCGTTGAAGTGAGCCCTGCTGTATGCTGCTCTGTTCTTTTGGAGCTTCTCGGGTGCCTGTTTGGCTTTGTTGTCCATGCCACGCATCTTTTCTCTGACGGTCTTCTTGGTAGGAGGCTTGACATCGCTGTAATCGGGTGCCAGTCCCACTCCAAGTTCTTTGATGTCAAACTCGAAGTAGGGCAATCCGCGTTCGGTCTCGTCCATCCTGAAGGGTGGGGTGATATCGTCCACGCGTTTCACCTCGACCATAGCCACGCCCTGTGCCAGCATGCCCAGTTCGCGTGCCGCCCCATAGCTCAGGTCGATGATCCTTCCCCGGCCAAACGGTCCCCGGTCGGTCACCTTGACATAGACCACCTTGTCGTTCGACAGGTTGGTCACCTGAAGAATCGT
>DBQL01000150.1:664-3520 GCA_002305235.1 Prevotella sp. UBA1395
ATCATCCAAGTTAAAGCAACTACAATTTGTCTCTTATATTTCACGAATTTATTTTTATACGATGCCTTGCGCCATCATGGCGTTGGCCACCTTCATGAATCCGGCGACATTGGCACCTTTGACGTAATCGATGTATCCATCAGGTTGCGTTCCATATTTCACGCACTGCTCATGGATAGAGTGCATGATATAATGCAACTTCTCGTCCACCTCTGTCGCGCTCCAGTGCAAGCGCATGGAGTTTTGAGTCATCTCCAATCCTGATGTTGCCACGCCACCGGCGTTGACCGCCTTTCCGGGTGCGAACAGCTGGTGTGCGTGCACGAATTTCTCCACGGCCTCTGCCGTACATCCCATGTTGCTCACCTCGGCCACACACAGAGGCTTACAAGCCATTATCCTGTCGGCATCGTCGCCGTTAAGCTCGTTCTGCGTGGCGCAGGTCAGATAGATATCGGCTTTCTGCTCCCACGGCTTCCTTCCTTCGAAGAACTGCGCCTCTTTGAATTTCTCGGCATAAGGCTCACAGATATCCTCGCCGCTGTTGCGCAGGTCGAGCATGAAGTCAATCTTTTCGCCACAGATGCCTTCCGGGTCATAGATATATCCGTCGGGTCCGCTGATGGTGATCACCTTCGCCCCAAGCTGGGTGGCCTTCTTGGCCGCGCCCCATGCCACGTTTCCGAATCCCGAGACAGCCACCGTCTTACCCTTGATGTCGATGTCATGGGTCTGCAGCATCTGGTTCACGAAATAGAGCGCGCCATACCCCGTGGCCTCGGGCCTGAGAATGGATCCTCCCCATTCCATACCCTTGCCGGTCATCACGCCTTGGAACTGGTGGGTGAGTTTCTTGTATTCTCCAAAGAGGTATCCTATCTCTCGTCCTCCCACACCGATGTCGCCTGCCGGCACGTCCTCGTCGGGACCGATATGATGGTATAGCTCTTGCATGAAGGCTTGACAGAATCTCATCACCTCGGCATCCGACCGTCCGCGGATGGAGAAGTCGGACCCACCCTTGCCGCCTCCCATGGGCAGCGTGGTGAGGGCGTTCTTGAATGTCTGCTCGAAGCCGAGGAATTTCATGATGCTCAGGTTCACCGAGGAGTGGAAACGCAGTCCGCCTTTGTACGGACCTATCGCGCTGTTGAACTGAACGCGGTATCCGGTGTTGACATGCACGCCGCCTTGGTCGTCTGTCCACGGCACACGAAAGATATATACCCGCTCGGGTTCGACGAGCCGCTCGATGAGACCTGCTTTCTCAAACTCGGGATGCTGGTTATAAACGTCCTTAATAGACTCTAATACTTCTTTCACCGCCTGAAGAAACTCAGGCTCGCCCGAATGCTTCCACATCAGGCCGTTCATTACTTGCTCAACTTCCATAGTAGTAATACGATTTAATTCTTGACCGGTTAGTAAGGTTGGATTTGGCTCCAAGCTGTGTTGTTTCATATTGTCATATCGACTTCGCAAATATAGTTTTTTATTCGTTACGCTCCAAATGTTTTTGTATAATTTTAAGCATTTTCGTAACGTTTTGACTTTTGTGCGCTTACAATGATGTTGGCTTGTAACCGTGATGGTGAGCGGTCGGGTCTGCCTTGGGCATTTGTGCCTTGTGCGACAGGCGGTGAGCATGATGCGTAAGACATTGGTTATCGGCCGCGTCATGGATGATATGGCGATAGAGCGGTGCGAGCCACCGCCCGATCAAATGTCTGACATAATCCTGACAAAATGCTTTTCATTTCTCGCGTAAAATCCGCGAGGTCTGCCTTGGTCGCTTCTGTGGGCAAAATGAGTGTGTTGGCTTATTGTGCTGATACATAGATGGTTGTGGTTTTAGGGGCTGTTCCTGCATTCCCTTTTTTGCCAATATGGTCCGCGATTGCTATCTAATCGCGAGACGAAGAGATAGCAATCGGCTTACGATAAAAGCGTTTTCGTGTTGCCATCAGGCCCATTTCGCGGGTGGAAAGAGGGTTTTGACGAATCAAACACAATGGTTGGGATGGTCTGTTCGGCCCGAATCCTTGAGAAAAGAGGCTTTGGTTGATCTGTTTTAAGATTTTTGAAATGTTAAAATCTGTGATTTGATTTTGACAAACAGGGTTTTCGGTCGGTCTGTTGAGCGTAGCGCCGTATCTTGGATGATGGATTACGGTTGAGGGTGTGGGCATGCCATTGGGGTGGCGATGGACAGGCGGTGACGGCGAAAAAAGCCGTGGGAGTGGGTTTTTCGTGATGAGAACGTGAGCTTTTCAAATAATTTTCGTAATTTCGCCGTATGAGCATAACCTTTCATCCATGCGGCATACGTCAGAGACCAACTATAATCAGTATGGCCGGCTGTGGCAGCACTCGATGCTTCGTCGATGCGATGACTTCGACTATACGGCCCGTCGGCTCTTTCTCCTCACGCTGACCGTCGAGGGGCGTCGCCCGCTTTTGGGTACGGTGGTGGGCGAGGACACGGTGGCGGGCGATGGCGGCCTGCGGGCACGGCTTGCTGCCACGCCGCTCGGAGAGGCCGTGGCCGAGGGGTGGTATGCCCTTCGCGAGCGGTTTCCGCAGATAGAGCTTTACGCCTTGCAGCTCATGCCCGACCATGTGCATGGCATACTCTTTGTGCGCGACCGGCTGCCGGTGCCTTTGGGTAAGGTGGTGGGCGTGTGGAAGAGCGCGTGTAACCGGGCATTCAGAGAGCTGGAATGCTGTGGCGAGGTGTTTGCGGTACCTTTTGTTGAGAGCGGCGACGCGGGCCGGCAGAGAGAGGCTTGGCTGGCCGAAAAGCGCCGTGAGGCCGCCGGGCGGGTGGCTGCTCTCCGTGCAGGAGGGGGCGGCACG
>DBQL01000150.1:3574-5983 GCA_002305235.1 Prevotella sp. UBA1395
GAGTGGTGGGTGATGCCCCTGTGGCCGGCTCTTGCAGCCTTGGTGCCGGTCCGGGTGGGCCGGAGCGAGTGGTGGGTCACGAGCAGGTTCGGTGGGCTGCTGCTCGGCAGCAGCCACGCATAGCGTCCTTGGCAGGCCCCAAGCCGCCCCAAGACCGCCACCACGGGCTGCTGTTCACCCCCGGCTTCAACGATCGCATCTTGTGGCGTGCGAACCAGTTGCGACACTGGCAGCATTATGTGGCCGACAACCCGCGGCGTCTCCTTTTGCGCTATTTGCACCCCGCGCTCTTCCGGGTACAGCGCGACGTGTGCTATGCCGGGCTTTCCTTCGCCATGATGGGCAACCGTTTTCTCCTCGACCGGCCCGAGAAGCTGCAGATACAGTGCTCGCGAAGTCTCACGCCCGAGCAGGTCGCGCAGGAGGTGCAGCGGGCTATGGCAGCTGCCGAACGTGGTGCGGTGCTTGTCTCTCCCTGCATCTCGCCGGGTGAGAAAGCCGTGGCACGTGCCGCCTTTGCCGCCCGTCGTCCTCTCATCATCCTCTTGGAGAACGGCTTCGGCGACTTTGCCAAGCCCGGCGGGCGTCTCTTCGATGCCTGTGACGAGGGGCGGTTGCTGCTCATTGCCCCTTGGCAGTATCATCCTGAACGCCGTGCCATCACCCGCGAGCAATGTCTCACGCTGAACCATTACGCCCGCACCATCTGCGAAGCTGCCACCCCGGCCATCGCCCGTGAATATCATCCCGACAACCGATAAAACCCATCGACAATGGAAAGCAAAATACCACAAGAGTGGAACAAGTTTATCTTGAAAGACGTCACGTTTGTCAATCTCATGATGCGGCGCATCTACAACGTGCTTATCGTGGCCAATCCCTACGACGCGTTCATGCTCGAGGACGACGGACGAGTGGAAGAAAAGATCTATAATGAGTACGTGGAGCTGGGCCTGCGGTATCCTCCCACGTTCACGCAGGTATCTACCATCGCCGAGGCGGAGAGGGCCTTGGCCACGATGCAGATAGATCTCGTGATCTGTATGCCGGGCAATGCCGACAATGACGCGTTCATGGTGGCCCGTGCCATCAAGCTGCGTTTTCCCGACATCCATTATGTGGTGCTCACGCCTTTTTCGCATGGCATCACCCGAAGGATGCAGAACGAAGACCTGAGCATCTTCGATTACGTGTTCTGCTGGTTGGGAAACACCAACCTCATTCTTTCTATCATCAAGCTGATGGAGGACAAGATGAACCTCGAGCACGACGTTCGCGAGGCCGGCGTACAGATGATTCTCTTGGTGGAAGACTCCATACGGTTTTACAGTTCGATACTTCCCAACCTCTACAACTACATTCTCCAGCAGAGCCAGAACTTCGCCACCGAGGCCCTGAACCGTCATAACGCCACGCTGCGTATGCGAGGACGCCCCAAGGTGGTGCTCGCCCGTACTTACGAGGAGGCGATGGAGCTGTACGAACGCTATAAGGACAACTGCTTGGGCGTGATCAGTGACGTGCGGTTCCCGATGAAGACCACCGAGCAGTCGGAGGTCGCGGGTGCCGGGTCGGCTACGGTAGAGAAGGATGCGGAGGCCGGTTTCAAGCTCCTCGAGGCCATCCGTGCCGAGGATGAGTACCTTCCGCTGATCATGGAAAGCTCAGAGTCGGACAACCGCGAGCGTGCCGAGCGCGAAGGGTTCAAGTTTGTGGACAAGAACTCCAAGATGCTCAGCGTGGACCTGCGCCACCTGTTGGAAGAGCACATGGGCTTTGGCGACTTCATCTTCCGCGACCCCGTTACCCGCGAGGAGGTGATGCGCATCCATACTTTGAAAGAGTTACAGGACAACATCTTCACCATTCCGCGCGATTCCATGCTCTATCACGTCTCGCGCAACCACATGAGCCGCTGGCTCTGCGCGAGGGCCATCTTCCCCGTGAGCAATTTCCTCAAGCATGTCACGTGGCATAAGTTGCAGGACGTGGATGCCCACCGGCAGATCATCTTCGATGCCATCGTGCAGTATCGCCACATGAAAAACCTCGGCGTGGTGGCCGTTTTCGACCGCGGGAAATTCGACCGCTATGCCCATTTCGCGCGTATCNNGGCAAGGGCCGCGGACTGGCATTCTTGGACAACGTGATCAAGATGCACCCGGAGTTTAACCGCTTCGAGGGCGTATCGGTAAAGATACCCAAGACGGTGGTGCTCTGTACCGATGTGTTCGACCGATTCATGGAACAGAATAACCTATACGAGATTGCTTTGAGCGACACTCCCGATGAAGAGATTCTTGCCCACTTCCTCAAGGCACAGCTGCCCGATAGCTATATCGCCGACTTCTTCACCTTCTTCGAGGCCATCCACAGTCCGATAGCCATCCGCTCAAGCTCGTTGTTGGA
>DBQL01000150.1:6009-7737 GCA_002305235.1 Prevotella sp. UBA1395
CTCATGCTCCACATGCTTGCCGCGGCCATCAAGAGTGTCTATGCCTCGGTGTTCTATCGCGCCTCGAAAGCCTATATGACCGCCACGTCGAACATCATCGACCAAGAAAAGATGGCCGTGATCCTGCAGGAAGTGGTGGGCAAAGCCTACGGCGACCATTATTACCCCAACCTCTCGGGCGTGCTGCGTTCCATCAATTATTACCCCATCGGCGACGAGAAAGCGGAAGACGGCATCGCCTCACTCGCCCTCGGACTGGGCAAATACATCGTCGATGGCGGTCAGACGTTGCGCGTATCGCCCTACCACCCCCATCAGGTGCTGCAGATGTCGGAGATGGATTTCGCGCTCAAGGACACCCAGACCCGCTTCTATGCCCTCGACATGAAACGCGTGGGGACCGATTTCAAGGTCGACGACGGGTTCAATATCCAAACCCTCAAGGTCAAGGAGGCCGACAAAGACGGCTCGCTCCACTTCATCGCCTCGACGTATGATCCATACGATCAGATCATTCGCGACGGACTATATGAGGGCGGTCGCAAGATCATCTCGTTTGCCGGAGCGTTGCAGCAGGGCGTGTTCCCCCTGCCCGAGATATTGCAGATGTCCATGAAATACGGGGCGGAGGCCATGCGAAGGCCTGTGGAGATAGAGTTTGCGTGCAACATCAATCCCGACAAGACCGGCGAGTTCTACTTGTTGCAGGTACGCCCCATCGTCGATTCCAAGCAGATGCTCGACGAGGATGTGTCGGCCGTGCCCGATGAACAGTGCCTCTTGCGCAGCAAGAACTCATTGGGTCACGGCATCACCGAGGATATCACGGATGTGGTGTACGTGAAATATAACGATCATTTCACGGCCGCCAACAACCATAATGTGGCCGACGACATCGAGCGAATCAATGACCGTTTCCTTGCCTCGGGAACCAATTACGTGATCATCGGACCCGGAAGGTGGGGCTCGAGCGACCCTTGGCTGGGCGTGCCGGTGAAGTGGCCGCATCTTTCCGCGGCACGTGTCATCGTAGAAGTGGCACTCAAGAATTATCGCGTGGACCCCAGTCAGGGTACCCATTTCTTCCAAAACCTCACGTCGTTTGGCGTGGGCTATTTCACCATCGACACCAACCGGCCCGGCGAGGGCGGCATGTTGCGCAAGGATATCCTTGATGCCATGCCCGCCGTGGAGGAGACACCATACGTGCGACACGTGAGATTCGAGCGTCCGCTGAGAATCATGATGGACGGCAAGAAGCAGGAGGGTGTGGTGATCTTTGACGAGAAGGCCGGAGAATGACGATGTGAGGCGGTAGGCACGGCCGCCGGCCGAATGTCAAATATATATGTATAATATGGATTTAAGCACTCAATATCAAGACCGGGCCGCCCACCTTGACAGGCAAATCAGGCGGTTGCGAGGTCGTGCCCGCGGTTTTGTGTCGGGCGAGATCGTCAGTTTTCTCGCTGCCGTGGCATGCGTGACAGCCATCACCGTGACCGATTTGCCGGTACTGAAGATGGTAGAAACGTTCGGGGCTGCGGTCTGCGCCGTGGTCTATGTCGTCATCAGGCGGCGCGATGGCATGAATGATGAGCGGATCAGGCGGTTGGAAGATCTCAGGCAGGTCTATCTCGACGAACTCTCTGCGCAACGGGGAGACTTCGGTTGTTTTGACGACGGACAGCGGTATGTCGATATCCACCACGCCTATTCGTATGACCT
>DBQL01000150.1:7830-8812 GCA_002305235.1 Prevotella sp. UBA1395
TTCATCTCCTACGGCGTTCGGCAGAAGATAGACACCGAGGCCATCCGCCGGGCGTTGCGTGCGGCCGGTGAAGTTGGGGTGTCAAGGCGTTTGGGGAGTGCGTGGGTCTTGGCACTGGCATGGGCCGATTTGGCCGCGTTTTATATTGTCTTGGTATTGGCCGGCATGGGGAAGGTGAGCGGAATGCTGCCGCTGTGGTGGGGCATTCTTCAGTTTTTCGGCATCTATCTGTTGTGCACCGGACCCTTACGGCGTATCGGTGCCGCCATTGACCGACTGCATGGACAGCTCAGGCAGTTTGTCAATGTGGTCAAACTGATGGATGCCGGCAGGGCCGAGGTGTTCAAACGGCTGACCGACCTGCTCGACGGTATAGACAAACGGGGTAACGTCATGGGACTGATGATGGTCGACACGTTTGCGCTCTACGACTTGTTCTTGGTGAGAAAATTCCTGCGATGGGTGGAGCATGACCGCTTGGAGATGGAGCAATGGATAGACCGCGTGGTGAAGATGGATCAAGATGTCACCGTGGCCACATGGTTATACAATCATCCCGAGACCTGTTGGCCGCGGTGGTCTGATGCCCAAGGGGTCGACGTAGAGGCTCGCGGACTGTATCATCCGTTTCTCGGTGAGCGGGCGGTGCGTAATGATTTCCACATCGATGACCGCCATTTCTATATCATCACGGGTGCCAACATGGCGGGAAAGTCGACCTTCCTGCGGTCGGTGGGCGTGAACTATGTTTTGGCCCGCATAGGTTTCCCGGTGTGTGCCGAGACGTTTCGCGTGTCGAGATTCAAGTTGTTCAGCAGCATGCGCACCTCCGACGACCTCGCGCATGGCATTTCTTATTTCAATGCGGAGTTGAGACGGTTGGGAGAACTGAAAGAAAGCCTCACCCCCTTTGTCCCCGCTCCCGAAACGAGAGAGACCGATCACGCTGCCGGAAAGGGATTGGACATGGGCCAAGAACAGC
>DBQL01000150.1:8848-15564 GCA_002305235.1 Prevotella sp. UBA1395
GGCACAAACTCATTGGATAAACTCAACGGGTCGCGGTTATTCTTGGACACTGTGGCCCGAATGAATGTCACAGGAATAGTGGCAACACATGATTTGGAACTGTCGAAGATGGAAGATGAGCGTTTCCACAACTACTGTTTTGAGATAGAATTGGGTACCGACGTGACTTATTCTTATAAAATTACGGCCGGGGTGGCGCGCAATCAAAACGCTACTTTCCTGCTCAAGCAGCTTCTGAACGGGTTGTAGGACAAGTCGAGCAGGATGTCGAAAGGGAGTGGAATGACTTGCAAGATCGTCTGAAAGGCATCATCAATGAATATGCTGTTACGGGAACAACACTTTTTAAGTAAATGTGTTGTGACTGAATAATAAATTACTTATATTTGCGATATCAATTGAAAGAGAGTTTATAAACAATTAAAATCATTGAGTATGAAAAAATATTTAGCAGAGATGTTTGGCACTATGGTGCTGGTACTGATGGGATGCGGTGTTGCCGTGAGTTTGAATTGCACGTCCAATTGCGCGGATGTGGCCAATGCGGGAACCGTGATAGGCACGGCTTTGGCGTTTGGTTTGTCTGTGGTGGCGATGGCTTATACCATTGGCGGCATCTCCGGATGCCACATCAATCCGGCCATTACGCTTGGTGTTTTCCTGAGCGGACGCATGAACGGCAAGGATGCCGGCATGTATATGCTGTTCCAGTTTATTGGCGCGGTGATCGGATCGGCCATCCTTTGGGTGCTGACCTCTAACGCCGGACTCACCGGAACGGGTGCCAACAATCCGCAAGACGGTGTTACTGTGGTGGGCGCACTGCTCGCCGAGATCGTCTTTACCTGCGTCTTTGTCCTTGTAGTATTGGGTGCAACGGCCAAGACCAATGGCGCGACGAACAACTTTGCGGGTCTTGCCATCGGCCTCGCACTTGTTTTGGTACACCTCGTTTGCATTCGTTATACCGGCACATCTGTCAATCCCGCACGCTCATTCGGACCGGCACTCTTTGAGGGTGGAGCCGCATTGTCCAACCTTTGGATTTTCATCGTTGGTCCGTTCGTCGGTGGAGCACTGGCCGCCGGAGTTTGGAAGATCGTTGAACCGACTGAAGAGAATTAATCATTAAAGCCTCCCCAAGCCTCTTCCGTTGAGGAAATGCGCGGTCGCCATCGTGCAATCATATTCCCGAAAGGTTATGACGGCCCGCCATTTCCATATTTGGAGCAGTTTGGGGAGGCTTCATTTATATTATGAAAAGTAATCGTTCGCCGTTGACAAACAGGCAATATCTGTTGCCATTCGTGCTTGTCACGTCTCTGTTTTTTCTTTGGGGGTTTGCCCGAGCCATCCTCGACGTGTTGAACAAGCATTTTCAGAATGCCCTCGACATATCCCTCACGCAGTCGTCCCTGATCCAAGTAACCACCTACTTAGGTTATTTTCTGATGGCCATTCCGGCGGGATGGTTCATCAATCGTCGCGGTTATCGCGTGGGAGTGGTCTTCGGTCTGCTGCTGTTTGGCATCGGTGCCTTGCTGTTTATCCCCGGCGCTGAGGCCGGAACATTCTACGCTTATCTTGGCGCCTTGTTCATCATCGGGTGCGGATTGGTCTTTTTGGAGACGGCGGCCAATCCATACGTCACCGAATTGGGTGACCCGTCGAGTGCCACAAGCCGCTTGAATTTTTCCCAATCGTTCAACGGGCTGGGGTCGCTCACGGCCACTTTTGCCGTGGGGCAGTTCTTGTTCAACGGCACAGAGGGCGGTGGAAACATCGTCATTCCATACACCGTCTTAGGCGTTGTGGTGCTGGGCATTGCCGTAGTGTTCTCTCGTGTGAACCTGCCTGAGATTCAACATTGCGAGACCGAGGAAGACAAGGCCGAGGGAACACGCATCATGAAGCTCTTCAGACATCATCCGATGTTCGTCTTCGGACTTTTTTCCCTGTTGGCTTACGAGATTGCCGAGATCTCCATCAATAGCTATTTCATCAATTATGTCACCGGCAAGGGCTGGATGAACGACAACACAGCCTCTGTCATCCTTACCGTGGCGCTTGCCCTTTTCATGGTGGGCCGATTCGTGGGCAGCTGGATTATGCGGCGCATCAAGGCCGAACGCATGCTGCTCTTTTGCGCTGTCGGCAGCGTGCTATGTATCGGACTGGTGATGCTCAACCTCGGATACATCTCCATGATTGCCCTAATCTGCAATTATTTGTTTGAGGCAATCATGTTCCCCACCATTTTCTCACTGTCGCTCCGCGGCTTGGGCAACCTCACCAAGAGCGCTTCGTCGCTGCTGATGATGACCCCGATAGGAGGCTGCGGATTCCTGTTGATGGGCCTGATAGCCGATGCTACCCACATGATGAGCATGCCGTTCATCATTCCTTTCTTGGGATTTTTCGTCGTGTTGCTGTTTGCTTCCGAACTGACCCGTAAGGGAAAGCCGACAGTACTCATGCTTTAATCCTTGTAATCATAACTTCCATGACCCTATTCAATCGTATAGGTTTACCGTTATTGTTGTATATCTTGGGCGGACTTTCCACCGTGTCTGCCCGCCATCTCACCGGTGTGGTAATCGATTCCGTCACTCGTGAGCCGCTCGCAGGGGTCACCGTAGAGCTGCTTTCGGCTACCGACAGCACATCGATACGCTCGGTTGTCACCTCCAAGAAAAACTTGCTTTGGTTCAACAGCATCGGTTACGATATCGATGTGGAGAACAATACGAGTTATATCCTGCGCTTTTCCATGTTGGGATATAAGACCGTCTGCAAGCGGGTGGATGTCAAAATGTCCGACCGCGTGAACGAGCAATGGGTGGAGAACGTCTTTTTGGCCGAAGACTCCAAGCTGCTCGACGAGGTTGTTGTCAAGGCCACGAAGATCAAGATGGTGCTCCGTGGCGACACCTTGGTCTACGATGCCTCTGCCTTCAACCTGAGCAAAGGCTCGATGCTCGACGCGCTCATTCGGCAAATGCCCGGCACTACGTTAGAGAATGGTGTCATCAAGGTGAACGGCCGGGCCGTCACCTCACTGCTTGTCGATGGTCGCGACTTCTTCAAGGGCGACGCGAAGACAGCCCTCGAGAATCTGCCCGCCTACACGGTAGACAACATCAAGGCTTACGACAAGCGCGGAAAGGCCAGCCGACTGATGGGCCGCGACATGAATGACAAGGAGTTTGTGCTCGACGTGACGCTCAAGAAGGAGTATCGCAACGGCATGATGGCCAACATAGACGTTGCCGGTGGCACCGACCGGCGGTACGGAACGAAGTTTTATTCGATGCTTTACACCAAACGCTCGCGCCTCACCCTCATCGGGTCGATGAACAATGTGGGCGACCGTGGTACGCCGGGCGAGGACGATGCCCCTGCCTTTCGTCCCGAAGTGGGTAGCGGCCTGACGGCCACAAAGACGGTCGGGGCCAACTATCGCCATGAGGGCGAGACCGAAGACGACTTTATGGAGAGCAGTTTGAACATGAGATTTACCGACAACGAGACCCTCACGCGCATCACCTCGCAGACCTTCCTCACCGGTGGCGACTATTTCGGGCTGAGTCGCATAGGGCAAAGAACCAAGAACACCACGTTGTCATGGAGCGGCGACGTGGGGCTTACCCCCGGACATCACTTTCTCAACGCCCATCTCGGCATAGACCATACCAAGAACAACGGGTGGGGCAACAGCCTGTCGGGGCGGTTCAACGCCAACCCCGCCGCGTTCTCCTTGTTAGACAGTCTCTTCCTTCCCGATGCCGGTCGACGGCTTTTGGGCATGACGATCAATCGTGTGCGCAACGACAACAAGAGCCATACCGACAACACCGCATACAACATTACCTTCGGCGACAGGCTGCGGTTTGGCCAAGACAACGATTGGAACAACATGCTTCAGTTGGACGGAAGTCTCAGCTATCATACGGAAAGCAGCAACCGGTTTGCCATCAACCGGATAGACTATCTTGGCGAAGCGCCGTCGGTAGACCGTCGTAACCAGTACTCCGATATCCCCAACAATGCCTATACCCTCAATCTCTCGGCCTATTACACGCGCGTCATCAAGTGTGACAGCAGTGGGGTGGGCAATTTTTTCTTGCGACCATCTTACCGGTTCACGCAGAGTTACACCTCGTCCGACTACTCGCTTTATCGGCTCGACCGGCTCGACGACTATACCGATGAGACCTACTCGCTCGGCGTGCTGCCCTCCACGCGCGAGGCGTTGCTCCGTGTTCTCGACACGCACAACAGCTACCGCAGTCGGGAGCACACCGCGAATCACGGCTTTTCGTTCTACACTTCGTTCACGCATGGCGACGGCACGCGGCGTCCGCGATGGTCGGTCGTCCTCGACATGCCCGTCGACGTGAAGCACGAGCGGCTCGACTATTATCGCCGGCAGCGTTATGAGAAAGCGCGTACAACGGTGTTGCCCGGTACCCGGATGGAGCTGAACTACCAATTCAACGACTCTACCGGCACACGTTTAGGATGGTTCAGCTATTCGACATCCCTGAGTCAGCCCTCGCTCATCGCACAGCTTGATATTCGCGACGATGCCAACCCGCTTGAGATGACATTGGGAAATCCCAACCTGAAGAAAGCGCTCACGCACAGTCTTAACTTCTACGGCATGGTCTTCCACTTGCGGTCGCAGCGCGTCATCAACTTCGAGCTGAACTATGCCATCACCCAAGATGCCATCGCCACATCGACACTCTACGACAAAGAGACCGGCAAGACTACCAGCCGGCCGGTCAATGTCAACGGCAATTGGAATCTTGGTGGCAGGCAGTCGCTGTCATTACCCATAGACAAGCGCATGCGATGGAGGATAGATCAATCATTCTCGGCCTATTACAACAACAGCGTAGACCTCACCACCGTCGAGGGCACGCAGTCTGTGCGTAGCGATGTGCACAACTGGACTCTCACAGAGTCTCTCTCGTTGCAATACCAGCAGGGCGACCGGCTAAGGCTGTACACCACGGCCCGGGGCGTCTATCAGCGTGCCACCGGCGACCGCCCCGACTTCCAAAAGGTCAGCGCGTGGACGTTTGTCTATGGTCTTGGCGGCCACGGCAGGCTGCTGTGGGGGTTGGAGCTTTCCACAGACCTGAACGATTACAACCGGCGGGGCTACAACGACGAGCAGATGAACACCAATGAACTTGTGTGGAACGCCCGGCTCACCAAGCTACTGATGCACGAGAAGCTGTCGATCTCGCTCCACGGATACGACATCTTGGGCAATCTCAACAGCAACACGTTCTCGCTCGACGCGCAGGGACGTACCGAGACATGGACCAATTCCACCACACGATATTTCATGTTGCATCTCGCCTATAAGTTCAACTTGGGCATGAAGAAGCCCGGCGGGCGGAGAGAGATGTATTTCTAAGGTGGAAATGTAACATCCAAATGGCAAACACGATTGAGCCTTATCAATAAATTCTTTCAATATGTTTTTTTAACCTACATGCGGCATTAAAAATCGTTTTGCGGCTTTGAGGTTAAGAAATAAAGTGTTATTTTTGCATGTGATATCGTTCAACAGAGTATTCATTTAATAATTTTCAATGATATGGCAATTAGTTATAAAGATTTAGGTCTTGTCAACACACGTGACATGTTCAAGCGCGCCGTGAGCGGTGGCTACGCCATCCCGGCATTCAATTTCAACAACCTTGAGCAGCTTCAGGCTATCATCACAGCCTCTTCAGAGCTGAAGTCTCCGGTGATTCTTCAGGTTTCCAAGGGTGCTCGCAGCTATGCCAACGCCACATTGCTCCGCTATATGGCAGAGGGTGCCGTGGCATTTGCCAAGGAGCTGGGTTGCAAACATCCCGAGATCGCCCTTCATCTCGACCACGGCGATAGCTTCGAGATTTGCAAGGAGTGTGTAGACATGGGCTTCTCATCAGTGATGATCGACGGCTCTCACCTGCCGTTCGAGGAGAATATCGCCCTCGCCAAGAAGGTGGTAGACTATGCTCACCAGTTCGATGTTACCGTTGAGGCCGAGCTTGGTGTGCTGGCCGGTGTCGAGGACGACGTCGTGGCCGAGGAGTCTCACTATACAAAGCCCGAGGAAGTGATCGAGTTCGCCACCCGCACAGGTTGCGATTCGCTGGCTATCTCTATCGGTACCAGCCACGGTGCTTACAAGTTCACTCCCGAGCAGTGCACCCGTGACCCGAAGACCGGCCGTCTGATTCCTCCTCCCTTGGCTTTCGACGTGCTCGAGGAGATCGAGAAGAAGCTCCCCGGATTCCCCATCGTGCTCCACGGATCATCGTCAGTGCCCGAGAAGTACGTGGATATCATCAACCAGTATGGCGGTGCTCTGCCCAATGCCGTTGGTATTCCCGAGGAGCAACTCCGCAAGGCTGCCAAGAGTGCGGTATGCAAGATCAACATCGACTCAGACTCTCGCTTGGCTTATACCGCCGGTGTGCGTGAGACTTTGGCACAGCATCCCGACTACTTCGATCCTCGCCAGTATGGCAAGGTGGCCCGCAGCTACATGATCGACCTGTACAAAGAGAAGATCAATGACGTGTTGGGCAGCAACGACAAGTTGGCTCAGCTCGACTAATCTCGTGTTAGTTCGCGTCATGCGACAAGATATTCACGAAACGGGAGCGCCCATCAGGGTGTCTCCCGTTTTTTTATTTCCTGTCCGA
>DBQL01000150.1:15638-20199 GCA_002305235.1 Prevotella sp. UBA1395
ATTTGATATTTTTTTCGCCGAAATCGCGCGTTTTTTCTTCGCGATTGCTATCATTTCGCGTTGCGATAAGGGTCTTTTCGTCAGACAATCAGGTTCTAATCGTGCGACGAAAACGCCCTGAACGTGGCGTGAAAGAATCGAAACGGAGCGGAAAAGGGGGAGTGGCGAAGAGACAATCGGCAGCAACTCGGCCAAAAACGCCGCCGGGTTTCTCTCAAACAGAAATTCTCAAGTGTTAAAATCCATGCGGTTTTTTTGACATGGCATGCTACTTTTCACATAGCCCTTGTGTCGCGGTGGTTATGCTGCGATGTGGTATGGGGCATGCCGGCGAGGCTTGGGCAGAATGTCGCCAAGTCTTGCCGGCATGCGTTTCAGTCATTCCACGGGAATGGTTTCGATGGTTTTCACGCTGCCGGTGAGCGTGTCGAAGATGATCTTGGCAGACTGTTTCTTGCCAAACAGCTCGCCACTCATCGAGCTTACCGTGCCAAACTGTGGTGCGAGCAGCTCGTAGCTGTTGATGGTCTTCACGCCGTCGGTGATGTTTGCCCGTATCTTTCCGGGCTGCACCACGCGCAGTCCGATGTCGTTCTTGTCTTCTTTTTTCTCGATGGGAGAAGGTTCGGGAGCCGCCACACTGTGCAAGTCTGTCACCTCGATGTAGTAAGGCTCGCCCGAGAGGTCGTCGGCATCGACAAGTCCGAAGCGCTTGGAAAACCTGAAGAGCACCTCCTGTCCTTCGCGAGTGGGCAGAAAGTTGATTGTTGTCCATGCGGTGTCTTGCGTGGTGACACCCTCGAAGAGCTGTGTCAGTGCCTGTTCCTGCCGGTCAAGGTTGGCCATCATGATGCGCAGTTGGGCACCGTCTTTGGGCATGAAGTCAGCCTGTCCTCGGCTAAGCTGGTTTCTGCTGTCACGGATGTCGTAGATTTCCTTGGCCGTAAGCTCGGCCATCTTGGCCGCGCTGCCCGCGTTGAGAATGTCTTCCGACATGAAATCGTTGGGGTTGAGGGGCGGCGTTTGTGGCGCCGGGGTGAATGTGGGCAGTGACACCGGAGCCGGGCGCACGTCGGTGTTGATGGCGAGCAACTGGCCGTTGTCGGCGCGGCACACCTTGAAGATGCTGCGCTTCTTGTCGATGAAGAGGTTGAAATGGCGTGCGGTGTCGGGTTGCGACGCGGGGGTCATGTCCATGCCGATGAGCCGGTAGGTGATTGCGGCATCCTGATTGACCGTCTTTTTGAGATACCGGCCGGCGTAGGGTGCGAATTTTCCGGGCGTATAGGTGGTCTTTTCCACCTTCACGGTAAACTGCATCACGGTCTGTGGCAGATAGTAGTCGGTGCTTTCGGTGCTTTGGGCCGACGCCGGTGGCATGCCCCACAGCATGGCTGTCGCGGCGAGACAGAGCCTGCCCGCAAGCCCGGCGAGGCGGGAGAGGGGCGAGATCGTCGCCCCGGGAGCGGATGTGCGCATGGCGCGTGAACGTGGGGTAGGTGTGAGAGTAGTCATAGTTTCTGATTGCTGTTTGCTGATTTCGGATGGGCTGCCTTGCCGGTGGCGGCTTTCAGTCTTCAAGACGTAGAAAGGCTTGCGGCAGATAGTCGATGATGTCGCCGGCCAAGAGGCTCTCCTTGCCGAGCGACTTGGCCGCAAGGTCTCCGGCGAGTCCGTGCAGATACATACCCAGCATGCATGCCTCGGCGCGGGCATAGCCGCGTGCCAGCAGGCCGGTGATGATGCCCGTGAGCACATCGCCGCTACCGGCGGTGGCCATTCCGCTGTTGCCCGTAGAGTTGAACACGATGTTTCCGTCGGGCATGCACAGGGCCGTGTAGTGGCCTTTGAGCAGCACGTAGCCCTGCAGTCGCTCGGCCAGTTGTCCGGCTTTGGTCAGGCGTTCGTAGTCACTGTTGCTCACGTTGTTCACCAGTCGGTCGAACTCCTTGGGGTGCGGGGTCATGATGATGCCCTGTGGAAGCTGTTGCATCCATGCCTGATGGTTGGCAAGGATGTTCAATGCGTCGGCATCGACCACGATAGGGCATTGTGTACGCCTGATCTGCCCGATGAGAGCGATGGCCGTGCTCTCGCCCATGCCGATGCCGGGACCGATACCCAAGGCGTCGAAATCGTCGGCATTGACGCTGTCGGAGAAGTGGGTCTCCTCACGGTCCATCTGCAACACGGCCTCGGGCACGCTGACCTGCATCACGGTGTAATTGCGCTTGGGCGTATGTACCGTTACCTTTCCGCTGCCCGAGCGAAGGCAAGCTTTGGTGGCCAGCACCGCGGCGCCGGCCATGCCGTAGCTTCCGGCAATGATCAGGGCGTGCCCCATCGTGCCCTTGTTGGCAAAGTCGGGGCGGGGAATGAGGCATTTGCGCATGTCGCGCTCTTCGATCATGCGGTATGCTGCATCGGTGTTGTCGATGTACTCGGCGCTCAAACGGATGTCGAGCACGCGTAGCCGACCGATGTATTGCTGACAATCGGGCAATAGCATCGAGAGTTTCATCTGCTGCAAGGTGAGCGTGAGGTCGGCGCGAAGGATATTGGCACGGATATTGAACGTGTTGTCCTCGCACATCAGTCCCGACGGCATGTCGATGGCAACGACCTTGCACGGGCTTTGGTTGATATATTTCACGAGCGAGGCAAAGCCACCCATGAGCGGCTTGTTCAGGCCCGACCCGAAGAGCCCGTCGATGACAAGGGTGTCGGCTTGAAGTTCCGGGGGGTCAAAATTGAGGGTGATCTCGGTAAACTTGGAAACCTTCTTGCAGTCGATGAGACGCTGCCTGTTGGCGCCACAGTCTTCAGATAGTTTGTTATGGATGTTGAAGAGATAGACGCTTACCTTATAGTTGGCCTCGGCCAAAAGTCTTGCCACGGCCAGCGCGTCGCCACCATTGTTGCCCGGTCCGGCAAAGACCACGACAGGAGTACGGTCGGTCCACTCTTCCGTAATGGCCCGAGTGATGGCTTTTGCGGCGCGTTCCATGAGGTCTATCGACTTGATCGGTTCGTGCTCGATGGTGTATTTGTCAAGCTCATGGATTTGAGCTGCGGTAAAAATCTTCATAACTCTGCAAAGATAAAAAAAAAGATTGGAGAATGCCGAGAGGCAACTGCAGATTTTTCTAAATTAACTTATTTTCTTGTCTGCTATCGGGTCGTTCTCATTACTTTTTCGTATTTTTGCACAATCTATAAAAATTTACGCTATGAGTATAGTCAAAATCAAGGATAAAACGTTTCGCACCTTTATCCCTGAATCGGAGATTTTGGAGCGGGTGAAGGCTGTGGCCGAGAAGATTAACCATGACTTGGACGGCAAGAACCCTCTGTTTCTCGCGGTGCTCAACGGCTCGTTCATGTTTGCCGCCGACCTGATGCGCTACGTGACGATACCGAGTGAGATTTCGTTTGTGAAGCTGGCCTCTTATCAGGGCACGGTATCCACGGGCACGGTGAAGGAGGTCATCGGTATCAATGAAGACCTCACCGACCGCACGGTGGTCATCGTGGAGGATATCGTAGACACAGGCGTGACCATGAAGCGCATGCTGGAAACCTTGGGAACGAGAGGCCCCAAGGCACTGCACATCTGTACTCTGCTGCTCAAGCCGGGTAAATTGCAGGTGCCACTCAACATTGATTATGTGGCAATGGAGATTCCCAACGATTTCATTGTGGGCTATGGGCTTGACTATGACCAGCAAGGCCGCAACCTGAGAGATATCTATACGCTCGTGGAGTGAGCGCCGAGGGCATTGCCCCGGGGCGTGGTGGAGCTGTGACGGCATGGCGGAACGGCGGCGGATGTGCCGTTGGCCGAGACTGTCGCGGCGGATGCGAGCATGTCGACGCGGCGCTGTGCCGACGTGTGATGACAGAGATTTTACGCCGGTAGAGACGTGACAGGAGTTGTGATGACCCGGCAACGGGTCGGCTTTCCAAAAGAATGAATCTTATAAAATAGGATAATGAAGAATATTGTAATTTTCGGTGCCCCCGGCTCTGGCAAGGGCACACAGAGCGACAAGATGATCGCTAAGTATGGTTTTGAACACATCTCCACCGGCGACGTGCTGCGTAGCGAGATCAAAAACGGCACGGAACTGGGCAAAACGGCCAAAGGATATATTGACAATGGCCAGTTGATTCCCGATGAGTTGATGGTGAGCATCCTTGCCAGTGTTTACGACAGCTTTGGCAAAGAGCACAAAGGCGTGATCTTTGACGGCTTTCCCCGCACCATTCCGCAGGCCGAGGCACTCAAGACCATGCTTGCCGAGCGCGGCCATAAGATTGCGGCGATGATCGAACTCGATGTTCCCGAGGACGAGTTGATGAAGCGATTGCTGCTCCGCGGACAGCAAAGCGGTCGCTCGGACGATAACGAGGAAACCATCAAGAAGCGTCTCGACGTATATCATAACCAGACTTCTCCGCTCATCGAGTGGTATCACAACGAGGGCATTCATCATCACATCGCAGGACTTGGCGAGCTGGATCGCATCTTCGCCGACGTGTGCGCGGTGATCGACAGCCT
>DBQL01000150.1:20219-23411 GCA_002305235.1 Prevotella sp. UBA1395
TATAAGAATGGAATCTAACTTTGTAGACTACGTGAGGATTGTTTGCCGCTCCGGAAAGGGCGGTCGTGGCTCCATGCACCTGCGTCACGTGAAATACCAACCCAATGGAGGGCCGGACGGAGGAGATGGCGGTCATGGCGGCGATATTATCCTGCGTGGCAACCACAACTATTGGACGCTGCTCCATCTGAAATATCAGAAGCATATCTTTGCGGAGCATGGAGGCAATGGCGGACGCGATAAATGCCACGGAACAGATGGCAAGAGCGTTTACATCGATGTGCCATGCGGTACGGTGGTCTACAATGCGGAGACCGGAAAATATGTTTGCGACATCACCTATGATGGTCAGGAGGTGGTGCTTTTGAAAGGCGGACGGGGAGGATTGGGCAACTATCAGTTCCGCACCGCTACCCGGCAGGCGCCACGTTTCGCACAGCCGGGTGAGCCGTTGCAGGAGATGACCATCATCATGGAACTGAAACTGCTCGCCGACGTGGGCCTCGTGGGATTTCCCAATGCCGGTAAGTCGACGCTGCTCTCGGCATTGTCGAGTGCCCGTCCCAAGATTGCCAACTATCCGTTTACCACACTTGAGCCGTCGTTGGGCATCGTGAGCTATCACGACAGCCGTTCGTTTGTCATGGCAGACATCCCCGGAATCATCGAGGGGGCGAGCGAAGGCCGTGGGCTGGGACTGCGATTCCTGCGGCATATCGAGCGCAATTCGCTGCTGCTCTTCATGGTACCGGGCGACAGCGACGATGCTACGCATGACATCAAACGCGACTATGAGGTGTTGCTCAACGAGATCAGGAAGTTCAATCCCGATATGCTCGACAAGCATCGGGTGCTTGCCGTGACCAAAAGCGACCTCTTGGACGAGGAATTGATCGACATGCTGAGAGAGACATTACCCACTGATCTGCCGGTGGTGTTTATCTCGTCGGTATCGGGATACGGTCTCGAGGAACTGAAAGATGTGCTTTGGAAAGAGCTGAACAGCGAGAGCAACAAGCTGCAAGACATCACTTCCGAAGACGTTATTGTGCATCGTGACAAGGACATGTCGCGGTTCTTGGAGGAGATGCACGCCGAAGGAGCGGACGAAGTGGAGATTCTTGAGGTCGATGATGACGACATTGTATTCGTCGATGACGATGAGATGGATGGCATCGAAGAACTCGACGATTACGAAATCATTGACACTAAATAGTGCATGCGACCTGTATTGCATGAGTATAACCTAAGTTCTGCGGTCACCGCTTTTTCCACAACGCGGCACGGAGGATACAGCATAGGACCGTATGGTGAGCTGAATATCAACGTCTACTGTGGTGACCGGCCGGAGCATATCGCTGCCAACCGACAGCTGTTGGCCTCGGAACTGGGCGTGACGGAGTCGCGAGTCATCGTGCCGCATCAGGTGCATCAAACCTGTTGCCGCATGGTAGACGAGTCGATGCTGGCCCTTCCGTCAGACCGTCAGGCCGCCATGCTCGAGGGAGTGGACTGCGTTATGACCGATATCCGACAGCTTTGCATAGGGGTTTCGACCGCCGACTGCATCCCGGTGTTGCTCTATGATCCTGCCCATCATGCCGCAGCGGCCATCCATGCCGGTTGGCGGGGAACGGTAGAACGCATTGTGGCAAAGGCCGTGGAAGCCATGTCGCGCCACTACGACACACGCCCCGAAGACCTATTGGCGGTCATCGGCCCCGGCATATCCTTGAAAAACTTCGAGGTGGGACAAGAGGTCTACGATGCCTTCGCTCATGACGGGCATCCGATGGAACTCATTTCCAAGAAGACAAACAAGTGGCACATCGACCTGCCACTATCCAACCGACTGCAATTGGAGCAGTCGGGCGTGGGGCACCAACACATCATCATGTCTGAAATCTGTACCTTCGATGCAACCGAAGACTATTTTTCCGCGCGCCGTTTGGGCATATCGTCCGGTAGAATCTATACCGGTATCATCCTGAGATCATAGTGACCTGCGAGCGTCCGAGTATCTATCGACGATCGTATAAGTCACTGTCGACGAGCATCCGAGCATCTGTTGTCGACCATTCCCTTAGGAACCATGCACTCTGTTTAGACTGATGGCGCGCCCATTGTTACACGACACCAACCTGAACAAGTATGAACATCTACAAGAAAACTGCATTTACGGGATTGCTTTGGTCTCTTGGCGTATTTGCTTTTGCACAGCGAAGCACACAATTCTCGCCCGCCGAGCAACAGCAAATCAGTATTGGCACACCCGGACTTTTTGCCAAAGGCAATGCTTTCACTGTCGACTTTGACCAACTCAAGGACGAAGACTATGCTTTTCCGCTGCCTGTGGGTAAGGCCACGCTGACCAAAGGGCAGGCCTTGGACATTGTTTCCACCAAGGGAGATGCCGTGAAAGCCATGTTTGATGGTACGGTACGACTGTCTCGCAAGACCCCTCAGTATGGCAATATCATCGTTGTTCGCCACGACAACGGCTTGGAAACGGCATACGGTGGCAATGCGCAGAACCTTGTCAAAGTGGGCGATCGCGTGAAGGCCGGACAGACCTTGGCCATCGTCGGAGGCAAGGCCGACAGGTATTCCTGTCTTTTTGCCATCCTCGTCAACGGCGGATGGATCAACCCTTCGATCATCGTCGATCCCGGCAGCCATCGCCTTCGGGGTGGCAAGGTGAGGTTTAAGAAGACCGGAAAGCATGTCGACATCGCCACAATCAAGGATGTACAGCCGGAGGAGGCTGCGGAAACGACAAGGCTTTTGGCCGACAAGGGTGTGGGACGAAGTCTCGACCCTGATGACGTGACGACAGACCCGTTTGCCAACGGAGGCTCGTTCCGATTGAATCTCGACCAGATTCACGAGTCGCGATGGGCCTATCCGCTGCCGGGAAGCCATGTCATCAGTCCGTATGGCGGTCGCCGTAACCATTCGGGCGTTGATGTCAAGACATGCCCCAATGACAAGATTCTCGCGGCATTCGATGGTGTGGTGACCAAGGCCAGCCCTTTCTCGGGCTACGGCAACTGCATCGTGATACGTCATGCTTATGGTTTCGAGACGCTTTACAGTCATCAAAGCAAGAACTTGGTGAAGGTGGGGCAGAAGGTCAAGGCCGGTCAGGTCATCGGGTTAACGGGCCGTACCGGTCGGGCAACGACCGAACAC
>DBQL01000036.1:0-11863 GCA_002305235.1 Prevotella sp. UBA1395
CATGCTGGTCAAACTAAAAAAGCATCGGCGAGATAACCTCGACGATGCTTTAAAAATATCATTTTAGGGGGAAACTCACTCCCCAAACTCCAAGTGCCGGCGAGAGCCGACAAACTGTTTCAGGCAATAGCAAGCCCGCGACTTACTCCCACTCGATGGTCGAAGGTGGCTTTGACGAGATGTCATAGCATACCCGGTTCACACCTTTCACCTTGCGAATGATCTCATTAGACACGTCGGCCATGAAGTCGTAAGGCAGGTGTGCCCAGTCGGCGGTCATGGCATCCATAGAGGTCACGGCACGCAAGGCCACCGGATGCTCGTAGGTACGCTCGTCGCCCATCACTCCCACCGAGCGGATGGTAGACAGCAACACGGTGCCGGCCTGCCACACATGGTCGTAGAGGCTTGTGCCGTCGGGCATGATGTAATTGTGCATCTTCTCGATATAGATGTCGTCGGCATCTTGCAGAATACGCACTTTCTCGCGCGTGATATCGCCAAGGATGCGCACGGCGAGCCCCGGGCCGGGGAAAGGATGCCGCTTGATAAGGCGCTCGGGCATCTGAAGCTCGTAGCCCACACGTCTCACCTCATCCTTGAAGAGCCACTGCAGCGGCTCGCAGAGCCGGAGGTGCATCTCCTTGGGCAGTCCGCCCACGTTGTGATGGCTCTTGATGACCATACCCGTGATGCTCAGGCTCTCGATGCGGTCGGGGTAGATGGTGCCCTGTGCCAACCATTTGGCATCGGTGATCTTCTTGGCCTCGGCGTTGAAAACCTCCACGAAGTCGCGACCAATGATCTTGCGCTTGGTCTCGGGATCGCTCACGCCCTCAAGGTCTTTGAAGAATTTTTCGGAGGCATCGACACCGATCACGTTCAGCCCGAGACCCTTATAGGCCTCCATCACCTTGTCGAACTCATTCTTGCGCAGCATGCCGTGATCCACGAAGATGCAGGTGAGGTTGTTGCCGATGGCCTTGTTCAACAGTGTTGCGGCCACCGATGAGTCGACACCTCCGGAGAGACCGAGGATCACGCGGTCGTTGCCGAGCTGGGCTTTAAGCTCCTGTACGGTCGACTCCACGAACGAGGCGGCGCTCCACTCCTGCTTGCTGCCGCAAATATCGACCACAAAGTTGCGAAGCAGCAGGGTGCCCTGCAACGAGTGATACACCTCGGGGTGGAACTGTACGCACCACACCGGCTGTGTGTTATGGGCAAAGGCGGCATACCTCACGTCGGCCGTCGAGCCGATGACACGATAGTCTGTGGGGATGGCCGTGATGGTGTCGCCATGACTCATCCACACTTGCGAGTTGGGTTCAAAACCTCGGAACAACGCGTTGCCGGTCTCATACTCGCACAGGTTGGCACGCCCATACTCGCGAGTGCCGGTCGGTTCTACCTTGCCCCCGTGGGTATAGCTGATATACTGTGCGCCATAGCAGATGCCAAGCACCGGGTACTTGCCGATGATGCGGCTCAAATCGGGCTTGAACGCCTCAGGGTCGTGCACGGAATAAGGACTGCCACTGAGAATCACTCCAATGACCGAGGGGTCATCATGGGGAAACTTGTTGTAGGGAATGATCTCGCAGAAGGTGTCCAACTCGCGCACACGGCGGCCGATGAGCTGCGTGGTCTGAGAGCCGAAATCAAGGATGATGATCTTCTGTTGCATAATAATTAACCTCTACCGCCTACTCTAAGAGAAGGTATCGAGCTGTGATGTTAAACGTTATTATTTGGATTGTCTGTCTTTAGTTCGTCGAGAAATGCCTCCGCATCGCCCAGTGTGTCGAGCTTGCCCACGTCCATGAGTTTCAGGTCGGACTTCACAATCCCTTTGATGGGCATCTTGCGGCAGTTTTGAAGATAGAAGTCCATGATGGGAAACTTCTTGGGCCGGCCCACCATCAGGGGGAACATGCGGGGTGAGAAACTGTGGATACCGCTGAAGGCGTACATCTTGTAATGTGTGGCAAGGGTCATCGGGGCATCGGTGGGGGTGATGGGAAAGGTGAGCTTGGAGACCTGCGAGACAACCTCGGGATAGGGCGACTTCACCTCTCCAGTCTCAATATTGACCCAGCCCACGAGGGTCGTGCGGGCATCGAAAAGCAGATAGCGCTTGGTCTTGCGCCAGCTCACAAGCAGATGGGCGCCGGCAAGCAGATGGGGCACGCCGCAGTCGGCACACATCACCTTGGGGTCGGCACCATAGAAGCCGGCCAAGTCGACATTGCTCAGGATGTCGACATTATGGATCAGGATGGGAAAGCGGGCATCGAAAAGGTTGGCCGCATGACGTATGCCGCCGCCGGTATCGAGCAACGAGTCTGTCTCGTCACTGATACGGATATCAAGTCCAAAGTTGTTATTGGCCTTGAGATAGTCGATAATCTGTTGGGAGAAATGATGGACATTCACCACAATCCGGGTGAATCCGGCATCACGAAGCCTGATGATCACGTGCTTCAAAAGCGGTTCGCCGCCTACCCTTACCAGTGCCTTGGGCATCCGGTCGGTCAAAGGCTTGAGGCGCGTACCTAAACCCGCAGCGAAAATCATGGCCTGTTTCATGGTGCAAAATTAGCGATTAATTCTCGGAATCGCAAAGAATGACACGCTTTTTTGTCGGCGGAGACGCTTATCCTTCTTGCCCGAGGAATATCATGGCATGGAAAACGGCAAGTGCCATCAAGCGTTGGGCTTGATGGCACTCATGGTTTGCTCAATATGTTGTTCGCGGTGGATGACATGTGTCTCGATGCCAAACTTGCGATGGAGGTGCTCGGCAAGGTGCTGGGCCGAATACACGCTGCGGTGCTGGCCGCCCGTACAGCCGAAACAGAACATCAGATGGGTGAATCCGCGCTGAATATAGCGGGCCACATGCTTGTCGGCCAAGGCGTAGACGTGCTCGAGAAACTCCAAGATCTCACCGTCGTCTTCCAAGAATCGGATAACCGGCTCGTCCAGTCCTGTGAGTTTCTTATAGGGTTCGTAACGTCCGGGGTTATGGGTAGACCGGCAGTCGAACACATATCCGCCACCGTTGCCCGACGGATCTTCGGGGATACCCTTATGGAACGAAAAGCTGTACACGGTGACCTTCAGCGGGCCTTTGCCGTCATACTTGGAGAAAGTAGCCGGCCCGTCTTGCGGGTGGGCCGCGTAAATGTCGCGGTCGGTGGTCTTGAACCCGTCAGTTCTGCTGAGCATAGGCACTTCCTTGGGCGCAAACTGTGGCAGCTCGGTGAGCCGTTTGAGCAGTGCGCGGAGATAGGGATAGGGCATCATCTCCTCGCTCAGCTCAAGGATGTCGCGCAGGTTTTGGATGGCGGGAGGAATGCTGTCGATGAAGTGTTGCTTGTGCTCGAAGTAGCCTCGAAACCCATACGCCCCCAAGACTTGCAACGTGCGGAAGAGCACAAAGTGGCTCAACCGCTCGGCAAAATGGCGCACGGAGGGCACCTCGACATACTGCTTGAGCGACACATAGTATGCGGCGATCAGCTCGCGACGCAGCTTGAAGGAGTAGTGGGCGGAGGCTTGCCACAGAAACGAGGCAAGATCATAGTAATAAGGACCCTTGCGTCCGCCTTGGAAATCGATGAAATAAGGATTGCCCTCGCCGTCGAGCATCACGTTGCGGGCCTGAAAATCGCGATAGAGAAAACACTCGCCCGGCTCTGAGGTGAGATCTTTGGCCATGCGACGAAATGTGGCCTCGAGCTTCATCTCATGAAAATCGATGTCTGTGGGCTTGAGAAAGCAATATTTGAAGTAGTTCAGGTCGAAGAGTACACTGTCTTCATCAAACTCGGGTTGCGGATAGCACTTGCTCCAATCCATTTGGTAAGCGCCACGAATCTGGATGTTGGGCAACTCGCGAATGGTGCGGAAAAGGAGTTCCTTCTCGGCCACATTGTATCTTCCGCCGGCATCGCGGCCACCCTTGATGGCATCAAACAGCGAGGTGTTTCCCAAGTCGGTTTGCAGGTATCGCATCTCGTCGTCGCTCACAGCCAACAGTCGTGGCACGGGCAACTGCTTCTCGACAAACTGCCGGTCGATACTGATAAAAGCACGGTTCTCGTCTATACTGGTGCCCACTACGCCAATCACGGTGTGTCCGTGGGCATCTGCCATGCGGTAATACTCGCGATTGCTGCCCGCCCCGGCCATTTTCTCGACGTGGGCCGGAGACCGGCCCGACCATGAAGCATAGAGTTGGATGAGTTTCTCCATATTATAATGTCGCTACGGCGACTAATTGGTCTTATTGATAGTTGGGGTAGACAGCAGTCCTCCCACGACCCGCTCATCTACCATACAGGTACAATACAAGGCAGAAGGATACTCAATGATGAACACTATTTCCATCTTCGCGCTCCTCATTCATTTTTTTGAGTTCATCAAAAATCTTCCTTGTCTTACGGCGATAATCCCAGTTTGCCAAGAGTCCGTCAATGACAAACAGCAACAGAACGATACCCAACGACATCCAAAATGACTTGGTGAGGTAGATCAGTCCGGCCGAAACAAGGAAGAAAACCAATGCTTTCCTCCAATCGATATTCAGTTTATTCTTCATGTTGCAAAGGTAATGCTTTTTTTAGTATGCGCAAAAAAAATCGGATGTCATCACGACAACCGATTCCTAAAAACAAACTACTTAAAAACTAATCTACTAAAACAAATCAAAAAATATTTTATTGTCCATAAGGACATGTCTTTCTTGTTGATGTTGCAAAGATAGTATTTTTTTATATTGCCTCCAAAAAAACCTGTGAGATTTTTCTGAAATCAGTGCAAAAAAAATAAGGTTTTTGCGCATTTTAAGCAATCATGCTATTTAGATACCTTCAAATTGCCAACTACAGTGTACAAACAGGGGCATATCAACGAGTTGACATGCCCCATAGGATTATGATTGCTACAAAAAGCGTATGATCTCTTATTACATCATTCCGGGCTGACCTGCGGGCATGGCGGGAACGTTCTCCTCGGGCTTATCCACGATGAGGCACTCGGTAGTGAGGAACATTCCGGCGATGCTGGCCGCGTTCTCGAGAGCCACACGAGCCACCTTGGCGGGGTCGATCACACCTGCCGCACGCAAATCCTCATAGCGATCGGCACGGGCATTGTAACCATAGTCGTCATGACCCTCACGCACATTGTTCACCACCACGGCACCCTCACCACCGGCATTGGCCACAATCTGGCGAAGAGGCTCCTCGATAGCGCGGCATACGATGTTGATACCGGTCTGCTCATCGGGGTTGTCGCCCTTGAGATCGGCCAGCACCTGCTGAGCGCGAATATAGGTTGTGCCGCCGCCTACGACAACACCTTCCTCGATGGCAGCGCGTGTTGCGCAGAGCGCGTCGTCTACACGGTCTTTCTTTTCTTTCATTTCCACCTCTGAGTTGGCGCCTACATAGAGCACTGCCACACCGCCCGACAACTTGGCCAGACGTTCCTGCAGTTTCTCTTTGTCATACGAGCTCTTGGTGTTGGCAATCTCGTTCTTGATCTGAGCCACACGTTCCTGAATGTTCTCCTTGGCACCGGCACCGTCAACGATGGTGGTGTTATCCTTAGAGATGGTCACCTTCTTGGCCGTACCGAGCATCTCCAATGTGGTCTGCTCGAGCTTCAGGCCCTTCTCCTCGCTGATTACCACACCACCGGTCAGAATGGCAATGTCTTCGAGCATGGCCTTGCGGCGGTCGCCAAAGCCCGGAGCCTTCACGGCACAGATCTTCAATCCGCCACGCAGACGGTTCACCACGAGGGTGGTCAGGGCCTCAGAGTCTACATCCTCAGCGATGACAAGCAGTGGGCGGCCACTCTCGGCAGCGGGCTGCAACACCGGCAAGAACTCCTTGAGGTTGCTGATTTTCTTGTCGTAAATGAGGATATAGGGGCTTTCCATCACACACTCCATCTTGTCTGTGTCGGTCACAAAGTAGCCCGACAGATAGCCGCGGTCAAACTGCATGCCCTCTACCACACCGATACTGGTATCACGTGTCTTGCTCTCCTCAATGGTGATCACACCGTCTTTGGACACCTTGCGCATGGCATCAGCCAAGAGTTTGCCGATCTCCGGGTCGTTATTGGCCGACACGGTGGCCACCTGCTCAATCTTATCGTAGTTGTCACCCACCAGCTCTGCGCCTTCCTTGATGAACTCTACCACCTTGTTCACAGCCTTGTCAATACCACGCTTGAGATCCATGGGATTGGCACCGGCCGTCACATTCTTCAAGCCCTCGTTCACAATGGCCTGTGTGAGAATGGTGGCAGTGGTCGTACCATCACCGGCATCATCGCCGGTCTTGCTGGCAACACTCTTCACCAACTGTGCGCCGGTGTTCTCAAACTTGTCCTCCAATTCAATTTCCTTGGCCACGGTGACACCATCTTTGGTAATCTGGGGTGCGCCAAACTTCTTCTCAATGACCACGTTGCGGCCCTTAGGACCCAATGTTACTTTCACGGCATTGGCCAACTGATCGACGCCCTGCTTGAGAAGGTCGCGGGCATCTGTATCGAATTTGATAATCTTTGACATTGTATTTCTAATTTCTAATTGTTATCTTAAAACATTAAATCAGTCTTCCACGACGGCCAAAACATCGCTTTGGCGCATCATGAGATACTTCTCGCCGTCTGTTTCCAGTTCTGTACCGGCATACTTGCCATACAGCACCTCATCACCTTCTTTGAGAATCATCTGCTCGTCTTTGGTACCTTGCCCCACAGCAATGATCTTGCCACGCTGCGGTTTCTCTTTAGCGGTATCAGGAATAATGATTCCACCTACTTTCTCTTCAGCCTGCGCGGGAAGCACCAGCACTCTGTCTGCTAATGGTTTTACTTTCATAATAGTATGTTTTTATATTGAACGTTGATTAATTCATGAACCGGGGTGAAGTTCATCCGATGGTGAGGCGAAAAGCGTGCCAACCCGGCCAGAACGCGAATTGTGTCAGATTGTCAGTCGATCGACTGACAAATCTGACACAATTCGTCACTGTGGTACATCTGTGAGATTGCAAGACAACTCTCACTTTATACCGATCATATTTCCTTATTATACATATTATGACCCCGTATTATACCTATTATAATATGGTACACATCTTCTCATGGGGCAATCTTTGCAGACAGCCGTGCTGTTCACCGCACAACTCCTGTGTCATGACAGTTTACGGCCCGCATGGTTTTCGAGGCTTTATTCACGACATGCTATCTCTGCACCAGTGCTTTTGCCCCTTTTTCCACCGGCCCTGTGATGTTCTGCAGGTCGGCGCGCCCCACATTCTCCAAAATCACACGATGACGATAGTCCGGCCGGAGGGTCGAGAAATGCACGTCACGAGCCCTCAACCCGTCGACATGACGCGCAAAGAGTCCGTAGGCCGGCGTCGGACCGGCCCACCGCGGCTCCGGATAATTGGTGCCTTGTTCACGATATGCCTTGTCGCGCAACGCAGCCTCGCCCCCACCCCGATATTCTATCGAGATGTTTTGCAAGGTGATATTGCGCAACGGCTCATCTTTCATGCCGGTGATGATGATACTTGCCAGTGAGTCACAGTCTTGTGCCACTACATTGGAAATCATGATGTCGCCGCCATAGCTGATGTCTGTCACCTCCTTGGGTCCACGGTTTCTGCACCCCGTGGTGATATAGATGGGATAATGGTGCACATGAACCATCGACAGATTGCTCACCACAATATTCTCCATTCGCCCCTGATCGACCTCCTCCAAGGCCAACCCCGAGGAATACATGAAATTGCAATTCGAGATGTTGATATTCTTATATCCGCCGTTGCTCTCCGTGCCGAGCTTGATTCTCCCGCACACCCAGTTTACTATCTCGGGCTGATAACTGCCGTCGAGAAACGTCCCCAGCTTATATCCTGTCACCAGACAGTTGTTGATCAGGATGTGCTCGGTGGCCACGGCCCTCTTCAACGCATAGCTCGACTTCAGCACAATGGCATCGTCCGACGGGGTATTGACCTTGCAGTTGGTCACGCTCAGATACTTGCAACAGTCTATATCTATTCCGTCACGATTGGTATCGATGGTCACATTGTCAATATGTCCGCGCTCACATCCCGTCACAATGATGGCAAAATGACCTCCGCGGTAGATCGTGATGTCACGAATGAGGATATTGCGACACTGTTTCAAGGCTATGGCCTTATCGCCCGTGCCGATGCTTCCGCCCTGCACCTGCCCGCTTTTCTCCGTGTCTTTCTTGGTAAGACCCTTTCCATCGATCATACCCCGACCGGTAATCGACACATTTTCCTGACCTTCCGCCCATATCAGAGAATTGTGGAAGTAGGTATGTCCGCCGTCCTGATACTCCGGAAAATCAAAAGGCTCACTCTCGTCATAGGCTGCTTTGTCTTGCGTGGCCAACAATACCGCCCCGGCCTCAAGATGCAGTTCGATGTTGCTCTTGAGCCTGATCGAGCCTGACAGATAGGTGCCGGCCGGCAGCAATACCGTTCCACCGCCGTTTGCCACGGCGGTATCTATGGCGGCATTGATAGCTTTCGAGTCGAGATGAACGCCGTCGCCTTTCGCGCCGAAATGGCGCACATTGTACGTTTCGGCCGCGACGGCCACCACTACACACAGCAATGTGAATATAGAAATCAGTTTCTTCATAAATAGTTTGTTTGATTAGTGTTGCAAAGGTAAGAAAAAAAAGGGTGACTATCCTCGTTTGTTTTATTTTTATTACTTTTGCAATGGTATAAACCTATATGTGCTACATCATGCCTCAAAAACTAATCACTGCGTTTATTTTCATAGCTTTACATCTATGCGCATACGCCGCCCCCACGGCGGTCATGCCGGGAGCGAGACACTTCTCTACCATTGACGGACTGCAGGGCAATACCATCAAGGCGATGGTGCAAGACGATGACGGACTGATATGGCTGGGCGGCACGGGCGGCCTTAACCGTTTCGACGGCTATCACTTCACCGATTTCACACGTGTGGGGCTTGATCGCAACGCGGTGACCACCCGACATATCGGACTTCTCAATCTCGACCGCAAGAACAACATGCTGTGGACCACCACTTCTACTTATAGTCACGGTTGCCTCAACCTGCTCACCGGCAGGTACGAAGACTATACGGGCAAGGGTGACATGAATCGCGCGTTTGACAAATATGTGTTCACCGGCGAGGATATGTGGCTCTACACCAAAGGGTTCGGCATTCGACATATTGCTTGCAGGAATGGCCGATTCACCATGACCGACTACACACGGCAAAACGGCAAGCTGCGAGAATCATCGGTGCTGGCACTTGCCGAAGGCCGCCATCGGCAAATATGGGGCATCACCGAGCATACTGTTTTCCGCATTGCCGAAAACGGAGCGTGCCACGAATTGCTCAAGGGCATACAGCCATTGCATATCAGGTACGACAGGGGGAGGGCCTGCGTGGTGACCAAGACCAATGACGTGATTGTCTTTTCAGAACAGGGAAAGGTGGCATTCCGGTCACACCTGCCGGTCGCGCAAGGCATCATCGGCGATGCCACACACACTCTGATCTGCCAAAACCGGCTTTATATCTTCACGCCCCGAGAGACTTTCACGCTCAGTCTGACGACAAGAGCCTTTGCCCTGCCGTCCACACAGATTCCCGGAGGAATCAGTCAGGGCAGCATACCCGACTGTCAATTTGTGGCCAACAGGCAGTCGGGCATCCTGTGGCTCTTTCCCGACAAGGGTGCTCCCCGGCGCCTCGACCTCCTGCCTAACATCGGACCTAATGCTGAAAAGGGGCGCATCTTCAACGTGGTGAAAGACCGTGACGGGCGATATGTCATCGCCTCATACGGTGGCGGACTGTTCATCTATAATCCCAAGGACCACCATTTGCAGCATTTCACGGCCGAAGACGACGACCCGCTCTTCTTTTCCAACTATCTTTATGCCATCATGACCGACTCCACCGGATGTCTGTGGGTGGCGGCCGAGTCGGCCGGCGTGTCGTGCATCAACCCGCGGCAGGAGGCCACGGCAGAGTATGTCTATCCCCACCCGGGAATGAAAGGAGACCGTTCCAACTATATCCGGAATATCATCCGGTCACGAGACGGCAATATTTTGCTTAACACCAACGACAACAAGCTGTATCTGTTCAATCCCGCCACACGGCAACTCACGTTCAAGGAGCATACCAAGGCTGCCATTTATGCCTATCTTGTCGACTCCTCCGGACGCGAATGGGTAGGCACAAGGGGCGACGGTCTCTATGTCGACAAACAGCGGTATGCCAAGGAGTCGCGCACCCATGTCGTGCCGGTCAACGATTTCTATGATATCAAGGAAGACGCGCACCATCGTCTTTGGATAGCCACATGGAAAGGCGGACTGCTCTGTGCCACAGGTGGTAAAGGACGCCCGATAACCTTTCGCCAATTCCTCATCCACAATAACAATGCCGCCAAGATACACGACCTTGAGTTGTCGCCCGACGGCTGGCTGTACATCGCCACCTACGATGGGCTCTATGCCGTGGACACCCGTCGGCAATACATCACCGAGAACGATTTCATGGCCTATAAAGTAGACAACAAACAATTGCCCGCCAACGAAATCTACTGTCTGAAAACAGATGTGCGCGGCACACTGTGGGTGGGCTGTCTCGGCAACGGCGCACTGCAATGCACCTTCAGCCAAGATCACAAAACCCTCACTTACAAAGCCATTACGCGTGCCAACGGGTTGGCCAACAACAACGTGGTGGGCATTATCGAGGACGCCCACCATCATCTTTGGCTCTCCACCGAGCAGGGCATCACCAAACTTGACAGCCGATACAACACGCGAACCTATCTCTTCAGCAAGAACGTCCTGAGCAACTCGTATAGTGAAAACAGCGGACTGCTCTTGTCCGACGGACGCATTCTCTTTGGCACCATGAACGGACTGTGCATCGTCGACAACAGCACCAAAACGGGCAACCATCCCTCAACGGTACGCATGCCTGTCATCACCAACCTCCTCATCGACGGAAAGTCTGTGCTCGAACAGCCGGATGACACGCCGCCCATCGGTATCATGCAACGCAGACGCATCGATCTGACCCACACGCAAAACACGCTCTCCATCAACTTTTCCAACTTCAACTACCTCGACATGGAGTCTACCCTGTACCAATATTATATGGAGGGTGTGGAAAACACATGGCGACCACCGACCAATGCCAACCATGCCGACTACGGCGAGCTGCGCCCCGGACGATACATCTTCCATCTCAAGGCGGCCAACAACGGCGTGTGGAGCAAGCCCACGGCCCTCACCATCGTCATCCATCAGCCGTGGTACAACACGTGGTGGGCATGGATGGTCTACCTGCTCCTCGCCGCTGCCATCGCCCACAGACTTTACCGACTGTGGCGTGACAACCTGCAGCTGCAACAAGAGATGAAGATTGAGCGTCAGACCAACGAGTACCGGCAGTATCGTCTGGCCGATGAAATCATGCGCAACTTCTGTCCCGACGACTACAATGACAGCCTCGTGGTGATTGTAGAGAGCAACGACGACGAGCGCCGGCAAATCGAGCAGGAGTTTGGCTCGAAGCTACACATCTCGGCTTTTGCGCGCGGAGAAGAGGCCTTGGAGTTTATCAGCCGCCAAAGACCGGCACTGCTCATCTGCGACGAACGCTTGGAAGACATGAGCGGCTATGCCCTCATCGCCCGCGTCAAGCAAGACGAGGCCACGTCATCGCTGCCCATCATCATGCTCACACGCCTCTCCGACAATGCCTTCGGCACCGAAGACGA
>DBQL01000036.1:11870-12370 GCA_002305235.1 Prevotella sp. UBA1395
CACCTGCTTCTGGCCCGCACCATCCAGCTCATCAGTTGGAGCCGTCAGGAGAAAGTGGCAGAGACAATCTCGGACGAAGCCGCCACAGCCCGGTCCCCGAGGGCAACAGGCAGCGACAACGGGCCGCAACCATCGGTCACAACATCGCTCACGACCGACAAGAAGCCGCTCGACACCGGCCCGGCACAAGCCTACGGACATGCGGAAAAAGCCGATGCCGACGCGGCGGCAGCCGACCCGGAAACCCGACTTTCCGAAAGAGACCTGCGGTTCAAACGGCAGCTCGACTTCCTCATGGCCCAACATCTGTCCGACCACGACTATACCATCGACGACTTGGCCTCTGCCCTGCAGATGGGCCACACCAAATTCTATGGTCGGGTGAAAGAGGTGACAGGCATCTCACCCAACAAATACATGATGGAGATGCGCATGTCTACCGCTGCCGAACTCATCCTCGACGGCCGGTTCAACATCAGCGAAGTGAGCTATAAGGTAGG
>DBQL01000036.1:12491-12923 GCA_002305235.1 Prevotella sp. UBA1395
AAGCCCTCGCTCACCATGAGCGAGGGCTTCTTGTTGATGGCCATCGGCAAAGACCGATGGCTATTTCTTGACCATCTTCTTACCATTGACGATATAGATGCCCTTGGGAAGATTGTCCAAGACTTGGTCCACGGGCACATCGGCACGCACCATCCGGCCCTCGGGGGTATAGACATTCACGGTTGCCGAGGTCCTTACTGTCGTACCCTTGATGCCCGTCACGGCCACACACACCAGCTTACCCTCGGTCGAGAGCTTCTCGGTGCTCCACTGTGAGCCGTCGCTGCTCTCCACAGGGAGGTCGGCGGGGATGGTGGGTTTCAGGCTCGACGCATTGAAGACCGACAGCTCGTCGCCGGCGGCAAACGTCCGCCCGCCGAGTGCCTCTACCCGGATCTTTGCGCCCGACATAAACCGGCACATCGTGCCACC
>DBQL01000036.1:12941-13071 GCA_002305235.1 Prevotella sp. UBA1395
CTGGAACTTGTCGTTCAAGACCCCTGTGGCCTTGACAAGCAACGTTCCACCACTGTAAACAATAAGGTTTGAGGTCGTCTTCAGCGGCACATAACCCGTCGCGTCTCGCGACAGTCCGGCCGAGAGAATG
>DBQL01000027.1:0-6103 GCA_002305235.1 Prevotella sp. UBA1395
GCGATCGACATGGACAATATCATCAAGAGCATCAACGGCGACATGGCCATCATCACTCCATCACTGGGTGGCGACAACTTCAACCTGATGATGTCGGCCAAGCTCAAGCATGCCGACTGGCTGGCCGACGTGGACTATTGGAAGCAGAGCGTGCCCAAGGGAGGGCACATCGGCGATTGGGGCAGAGACTGTTACTACTATGTCGGCGACAAGACCTCATATTATTTCGGGGTCACCGGCGACTGGCAGTATATGAGCGGAGGCAGCAAAGAGGCGGCGTTGCGCAGCGTGAAGCCGGCTCTCAAGCCTCTCGATGCCGATATACAAAACGGTATCAAAGGCCAAAAACTGGTGATGGTGATCAATTTCGAGGCCCTCAAGGGCAGCAAGGCAGAGGCTGTGACCGGTCTCCTCAAGCCCATGTTCGGAAACCTCAACGCCATCGTTTATACTTTAAAATAACGGTCATGGACAAAATTCGTATGGTCTCGGTCATGCCACAGGTCTTTGCGCATCGCACGGACATGGTGTCGGAGATATGGAATCGGGACGTTACTTTCGAGAAAGGGCATCTTTATCTCATCGAGGCCGACTCCGGAATGGGCAAGAGTACATATTGCAGTTACATCGTAGGATACAGGCGCGACTATGCCGGACAGGTGCTTTTCGATGATGCCGACACCCGCGACTTCAGGGTGCGCGATTGGGTTGAGGTGCGCCAAAGGCACGTGAGCCATCTCTTTCAGGAGCTGAGGCTGTTTCCCGAACTCACCGCTTTGGAGAATGTTCAGATCAAGAACAAGCTCACCCACTTCAAGACCGAGGCGCAGATCAGGCAGTGGTTCGACAGGTTGGGCATCGCCGACAAGCTCGATGCCAAGGTGGGGCGCATGTCGTTCGGCCAGCAACAGCGCGTGGCGATGATTCGCGCCCTTGTACAACCCTTTGACTTCCTGCTCGCCGACGAGCCCATCTCGCATCTCGACGACACCAATTCACGGCTCATGGGTGAAATCATGATGGAAGAAGCCAAGGCCCAAGGTGCCGGCGTGATTGTGACAAGCATAGGCAAGCACATCGACTTGGACTATGAAAAAACATTGAAACTATGAACTTAGTCTGGAAATTATTGCGTCAACACATCAGTGTTCCGCAGTTCGTGGGATTCTTTCTTGCCAACCTCTTCGGCATGTTCATCGTGCTGTTGGGATTCCAATTCTATAAGGATGTGATGCCGGTGTTCACCGCCGAGGACTCGTTCATGAAGACAAACTTTGTCATCCTGAGCAAGAAGATAGGCATGGGCAACACCATTTCGGGTCGAACCAACTCGTTTTCAAATGCCGAGATCTCCGACTTTGCGGCCCAAAAATTCTCCGGGAAAGTAGGGAAGTTCACCTCAACAGAATACAAGGTCGATGCCCACATGGGTGTAAACGGCACCGAGGTGCTCAATTCCGAACTGTTTTTCGAGAGCGTTCCCGACGAGTTTGTGGAGTTGCCGCTCAAGGATTGGCACTATACGCCCGGCGAACGCACGGTACCTATCATCCTGCCACGTACCTATATCGCGATGTATAACTTCGGATTCGCACGCAGTCACGCGCTGCCGAAGATCAGCGACGGACTCGTGGGGATGATCGATTTCGATATCTTTATTCAGGGCAATGGGCATCGGGAGTCGTTCAAGGGTAAGGTGATCGGTTTCTCAAGTCGCATGAGTACCATCGTCGTGCCACAGGCATTCATGGACTGGAGCAATGCGCGATTCGCGCCCGAGAGCCATTCCGACCCAACGCGACTCATCGTTCAGGTGGACAATTCGTCAGAAAGCAGCGTCACACAGTATATCGACAAGAAAGGCTTTGAGGTGGAAGACAACCAGCTCGAGGTGGAGAAGACCACGTATTTCCTGCGCATGATGGTGTCGATCGTGATGGTTGTGGGCCTCATTATCTCTGTGTTGAGCTTCTATATCCTGATGCTCAGCATCTATTTGCTGGTACAGAAGAACTCGTCCAAGCTCGAGAACCTGTTGCTCATCGGGTACAGTCCCGGTCGGGTGGGGCGTCCGTATCAGATGCTTACCATCGGACTCAACATCGGAGTGTTGCTCATCGCATGGGTCATTCTCTATTTCATTCGTGGCTATTACATGGACATCGTCCTCACGCTGTTCCCCGATATGGATGGCGGAAGCATGCTGCCGGCGTTCGTTCTGGGTGTGGCGCTGTTCGTGTTTGTCAGCATTTGCAATGTCATTGCCGTGAGACACAAGATCGTGAACATCTGGAAGCGCAAAGAATAGCGCGCCCGTTAACATTCCATTTATCATTCATTCATGGTGAAATCCTATTCCAAGAACATCAAGGCCAACCCTCGGGGCACAGCCTCCGGACAATATTCCAAGTATGTGGTCGATGCAGAGGCACCCCTGCTGGACTGGCTTCTCACCCATGTTGGCGAGAGCAGGTCGAAGGTCAAGGCCACCCTTTGCGGCCGTGGTATCAAGGTCGACGGCAAGATTGTGACCCAATTCGACTATCCCCTCAAGCCCGGCATGAAGATTTCGGTGAGCAAGACCAAGCGCAACGAGACCCTCAAGAGCCGCTATGTGAAGCTCGTCTATGAGGATCGATACCTTGTTGTGGTCGAGAAGAATGTCGGCATACTCTCGATGGCGGCCGGTCACAGCTCGCTGAACGTGAAGACTGTGCTCGACGATTACTTCCATCAGACCAAGCAAAACTGCCAAGCGCACGTGGTGCACCGCCTCGATCGCGAGACCAGCGGATTGATGATCTATGCCAAGGACAAGAAGACGGAGCTGGCGCTCGAGGCCGATTGGCACAACATCGTATTCGATCGGCGCTACGTGGCGGTGCTCTCGGGCGAGATGATCGATAACGAGGGCACCATCGCCAACTGGTTGAAAGACAGCAAAGCCTATATCACTTACAGCTCACCTACCGACAATGGCGGCAAGTATGCGGTGACACACTATTATGCTTTGGACCGTACGCCCGACTATTCATTGGTGGAATTCAAGTTGGAAACGGGTCGCAAGAACCAAATCAGGGTTCATGCCGCCGATATGGGGCATCCGGTTTGTGGCGATCCGAAATACGGAAACGGCGACGATCCCATCGGACGGCTGTGCCTTCACGCCTTTGTGCTGTGCTTTTACCACCCCGTAACCCATGAGCCGATGGAGTTTCAAACCCCCGTTCCACGCTCTTTCACACAGATTTTCCAACCCAACACCTCACGCTGATGGACTCCAATTTCACCTATTATATCATTGTTTTGCTGGCCATCGTGGTGGGCATTGTCATTGTGAAGAAAGTCACGGGCTGTCTGTTCCGCATCATTTCGCTGCTGATTGTGATCGGTATTCTGGCCTTTCTCTATTTCACCTATTTCCGATAGTCTGCGACTGTTGTTGCCGGCGAGTGCCGCTTAGGTGTGGAACGACTCCATGTTTTTGTACCGACGCTTCATCATCCTATGGTAGATGTTGCGCAACCATAGTTTGTGTCCTGCCACAAACACTATTCCTATGCCCATCATCGTGAGCCAAGCCACCTGCTGATTAAAGACCGCCTCAAGGATTTGGATCACGATCAGGGGCAGGAAGAACGCCCCCATCTCCTCCAATACTTGGATGTAATTGTTCTCCATGCCGCCCTTGCCGATGAGTTTCTCGTTCAGGGGAATGCTCTTTTTATTGTAAACGGCAAGCTGCATGAGCCAAAAATGCTGGAATCCCGCGGTGAAAATACCATACGACAGCAACATGAGCACAGACCATTTGCCCACGAAAACCATTGGCAGCATGAGCGTAAAGGGCAGCAGCAGCAAGATGCAGAAGAAGTAGTATTTGGCGGTGAGCAGCCTGAGGATGTTCTCCTTATGTACCATGAGCACGTCGATGAAGTTTCCCTCGTAGCACATCACTTTGACAAGGAGCATGGCGGCAAATATCACAAAGTTGTAGATACACCAGAAATTGGTCATCAGTGATGTGTCGTAGATATCGGTCAGCGATATGAGTGCGCTGATGGCAACGATTGCCACCACCCCGGTGATGAATGCCTTGCGTGGGTTTTTGTTGCGTGTGACCATCTTCATCTCCAACTTGAGATACTCTCCCAGCTCCCCCAACCGCTCGAGGAAAGAATATTTGATGATCGTCTTCGGTGCCGAAACGTTTTGCCTGCCGAGTTCTTCCATCACGCCGTTATACTGCAGTCGTCGGTTCACCGCCACCGTAACGCCAAGGATGAGCAATGCCACGAGGTGTGGCAGCATACTTCCGTTGCCTATCGCCTCACCGATGACGGCATACACCTTGAACATGAACGTGATGTCCTTGACGAGCAACGGACTGACGATGAGCACACTCACGGCAGCCGGCAACAGCCACCACAGCACGTGTTTCATGGTCAGCGTGCGCACGATGGCGTAGCCCTGACTGTTGGCCAAGATGATGATATACCAAAAAAGAATGAGAGACAGCGAGGCCCCGATACCCGCGGTGAACACCACCGACATCAGGCAGAAGGGCACGAGGAGCACAAACCACGTGGTGTTGCCCCATCCGAAGAGCGACGTGAGGATGAATCCGTCGATGCAATGGTATTTCGGAATGGGCAGCAACAGGTATGGCCTGACCAGCTGCGCGGGTGTTTGCTGCGCGATAAACCTTACCCAAAAATCGATGAGCAGCACGAAAGGCAACACCCCTGTAATCACTTCCAAGCTCGTAAACCGCCTCGAGTCGTTGGCCGCCAAGGCGATAATCACCGCGAACATCAGGATATACACCAGCATGAGCGACCCGAAAATGCCCACCATCCATTTGGCAGCCTTGTTGGCATCATACATCGGGTCGCGGCGNNAATATCTGGAGAAAGGTGAGTTTGGTCATGGGCGTAAGGGTTATTTCGAGTGAGACAAGGGCTTATCGCAGGTCGATCACCTCTGCCGAGGGAAACTCCTTGGCATTGAACGTGAACGTGTTGTCGGCGATATGCTGTGTCTTGAAGTTCGTGATGGTGATGGTCGTCCACTGCTGTCCCTCGCGCATCTTGATGGTATTGGGCTTGTAACTCTTCTTGTCGATGGTGAGATAGACCTCTTGCACCGACCTCGCGGCGTTTTGTGCCTTCATGTGCACCGTGTAGTTGTTGCCCTTCTGTGTCATGCCGAGGGTGTAACCACTCTTATACATCGAGATGAACGCGTATGGATTCATCTGCATGCGCTGCGCCTCGGTGGGTGTGGTGACATTCACCTCGTTGGTGCTTTTGAGGTAACTCCATTGCGTCTTGCCGTTATACCACACGATGGCCTTTGCCGTTCGCGCGTGAAACTTGTTTCCCTTGATGGCGATGGTTCCCGTTGCCGTTCCGGTCTTGTTGCCCGAGATCTTGAAGTTGGCCGACGCGCCACCCTTGTTGGCGATAACGGCCGAGGTCTTGTCTAATATCTTTCTCGCCTGCGCGGCATTCTGTGCCGAGGCACACAATGTGATGGCGATCATCATTGTGATAAGGATAACTTTTTTCATTTTGCTGTTGTTTTGGTGTGACTTTTCATGCAACAACGTCAAATCCCGGTGTCGTGTTACCTGTATTAATATCGTTTAACCTTGTCAGTTGCTGTGTATCTGCGCGAGTAGCGCGTTGAGCGAGGCCTCGTCGGTGATGAGCACGTCGCGTGGTTTGGAGCCTTGCGCCTCTCCCACGATGCCCGCCATCTGCAGTTGGTCCATCAGTCGTCCGGCGCGGTTGTACCCAATGGAGAATCGTCGCTGAATCATGCTGGTCGATCCCTGCTGTGTTATCACGATGGCGTGTGCCGCCTCGTCGAAGTAAGGGTCGAGACTCTTGGAGTCGGTAGCCCCTGCTCCCACGCCCATCGCGCCCGAATTGTCGTCGGGTTCGGGCAGTTCGTCAGGCTCCACGGGTCCGGGTTGGTCGGCGATATAGTCGTTGATGGCTTCTATCTCGGGCGTGTCTATGAAGGCACACTGCAGTCGGATAGGCTCTCCTCCGGCCAAGAAGAGCATGTCACCGCGGCCTATGAGCTGGTCGGCACC
>DBQL01000027.1:6168-6467 GCA_002305235.1 Prevotella sp. UBA1395
ATGCCCACGGCGCGTGCCAATTGCGCGATGCGCTGGATGGGAAGCTCAATCTCTTTGCCCGCGGTCATGATGAGATCGCCAAACTCATCGATCACCACCACGATGTAAGGCATATAGTAGTGTCCGTCGGTGAGGCGCAGTTTGTGGTTGACATACTTCTCATTGTACTCGTCGATCTTCTTCACCTGCGCCTTCTTCAGCAGGTCATAGCGCGTGTCCATGAGCTTGCACAGCGAGTTGAGCGTGCGCACCACCTTCTGCACGTCGGTGATGATCGGCTCGTCTTCGTTCTCGGGAAG
>DBQL01000027.1:6548-7831 GCA_002305235.1 Prevotella sp. UBA1395
CATAGGCGAGTTTTGGAATTTCTTGGTGTTGATCACGCTCTCCATCGAGACAATTTGCGGATTCTTGTTGGGCACCTCGATACCGATGGTACCCTTGCCGGGAATGGGCGCGATGATGCGTATGCCCAGTGCCGAGAGGCTCAGGGCGATGTCGGCCTCCAGTCCTCGTATCTTGCTGATGCGCACACCCTCGGCCGGAGTGATCTCGTAGAGGGTCACCGTGGGTCCCACGGTGGCGTTGATCTTGCTGATTTTCACGCCGAAGCTGTTGAGCACCTCAACGATACGGGCGTTGTTGGCCTTGATTTCCTCCATGTCGATCACCGGCTTGTTGTTGTATTTCTTCAACAGGTCGCAGCCGGGGAATTTGTATTTCGTGAACGGTTCCCACGGGTTGATGGGTGTGTCGAGCCTTTCGTCGGTCACGAGCACCTTGCCCGTGGCCCGGTCTTCCTGCTTCACGGCATCCACCACGAGGTGGCTCTCCTCGGGCACGATGGCCTCGATGGCCGGCGTCTCGGCCGTTGCCGGCACCTTAACCGGAGCATCTTGCGGTTGGCCCTGCGTCATGTCGGTCAGGTCGACAACGGTGGGATTGCTCTCGTCCTCGGCCTGCCGTTCAGGCTCTTCCATGACGACGATCTCGTCGTCGTCGGCCGTTTCGTCTTTCACGGCATGGTTGGTCACCGTGAATTTCACCTTGTCGGTGATATATTTCACGGGGTTCATGGCCTTGCGTATCACCTCGATGGTCTCGGCGCTGAGGTAAGTGAGGAAGGCGATGGCCACGATGAGGAGAATGGCGGTGAGTCCGGGCGGCCCGATCATGTTCTCCAACTGCCTCACGCAATACACGCCGTGGTTGCCGCCGGGATTGAACACCGTGTCTGAGACAAACGGGGTGAGGAATTTGGCAAAGGTCACCGAGGTCCACACCATGACCAATGCCATGCCGAGGAACCATTTCCACAGGTTCACGTTGTAGGCCCGCATGAGCTTCAATGCGGCGAGGATGAGGAATGCGGGGATGAGAAACGCCGGCAAACCGAAGTTCACCGTGATGAGATAATAGGCGAGCAGGGCCCCCAACGACCCGCAATAGTTGGTAAATTCCCTGTTGGCATTCAGCCATTCGCCGGGCCGCATGTTCTCCAGAATGCTTTGGTCCACCTGCCCGGTATAGAAGTATGACACCATCGCGATGACCATAAAAAGCGATATGGCCAACAGGATGAGTCCCATGAAAAAGTCGGATGTCTCGTTTCCAAAAATATATTTGATAC
>DBQL01000027.1:7857-8008 GCA_002305235.1 Prevotella sp. UBA1395
ACAAAACGGGATGAACTTTTGGCCTTGCCCTCACAATTCACCGGCTCTCGTCACCGGCCTCGCCTCGCCATCGTGATGTGGGTGCGTGCACAGCAGACTGTCGCGGCCGTTGCCCCACCACTCGGACAATAACCGGCGGGGCTGTGGCGAG
>DBQL01000027.1:8095-11141 GCA_002305235.1 Prevotella sp. UBA1395
GATATGCCGTGGTTTGTGGCCGGGGGTGGCAGGAATGTGATCCGAGAGTTTTCCCGAGGGCTTGCCATTGCCATCGTTTCGCCCCGTGAAACGACCCTTATCGTGAGTCGAAACGATAGTTTACGGCTCGCGATGAGGCCCTTTTCACGATGCGATGAAGCCCCTTTCGCGACGCGAAGGTGCCGGTATGGCATGGGCGAAGGGTTTTGCTCGCGCTGCCATGCCGTCAAAACGCCGTGATGATGAGACGGCCGACGGTAGAACAGTCGAATTCCGTGACGCGTTTTTAGTGAAGTTTTCTTGACAAAATGCTGCCCCGGTCAGGCTCTTCTCATAACCCTTCATGCCCCGTGTGACAATCCTGCCGATGGCTGCGAGCACCATTTCGCGCCGCCGTCGCCGGTCACGGTTGCCAAGCTCCCTGTTGCCCCCGCCCGTCGATGCCCTTCCGGTGCCCGTCGCTGCGCCGCGCATGCCGGGTCAGACAAGGGCGCGCACGATTTGTGGCGGGAGAACGAAAAAACTCGGCGCAATTCACCGTTTATTAGTCATTTTTTTATACTTTTGCAATGAATAATCGAAACAATGAGAAAAAAAATATACAGTAAGTTTGACAAAAAGGAAATCACGGCCCTGCCGCCCGTCGTTTTCACGGGTCGCATCATATCGATCATCTCGCCCAAGGAGACCGACAAGGCAGTGGACTACCTTCTCGCTGCCGACATCTTGGGTGTCGATACCGAAACCAAGCCTGCCTTTCATCGCGGCGAGCAACATCAGGTCTGCCTGCTGCAAGTGTCTACCCGCGACACCTGTTTCCTTTTTCGTCTGAACCACACCGGCATCACCCCGGCCATCAAGCGGTTGCTCGAGGATACCACGGTGAAGAAGATCGGACTGTCGTGGCACGACGACCTGCGGGCGTTGAAAGCCCGCGAGAGCTTCACCCCGGGGCTGTTTATCGACCTGCAGGACGTGGTGTCGCAGCTCGGCGTGCAGGATCTCAGTCTGCAAAAGCTCTATGCCAATTTCTTTCAACAGAAGATTTCCAAGCGCCAGCGGCTTTCCAACTGGGAGGCGCCGGTGCTCACCGACAAGCAGAAACAATATGCCGCCATCGACGCGTGGAGCTGTATCAATCTCTATGAGGAGATAGCACGTCTCAAACGCACGCACGATTTCGAGTTGGTCGAGGAGCAGGAGCCGGCCACGGCAGCCGGTGTCGTGGCCGAAAATCATTAATCGCAACATCAATGTACAAGAATATCTATCTCAGGCGCGGCAAGGAGGAGTCGCTGCAACGTTTTCACCCGTGGATCTTCTCGGGAGCCATACACCATGCCGACGATGGCATAGCCGAGGGCGACGTGGTGCGTGTCATCACGGCCGAGGGCGCGTTTATCGCCGTGGGCCATTACCAGATAGGCAGCATCGCCGTGCGTGTGCTGTCGTTTCGAGACATCACCATAGACCGTGACTTTTGGCGGGCACGCCTCGATGCCGCCCTTCAGATGCGTCGCAGCATCGGCACGGCCGACAATCCCCGCAACGACACCTACCGACTGGTACACGGCGAGGGCGACAACCTGCCCGGACTTATCATCGACTGCTACGGCTCCACGGCCGTGATGCAGGCCCATAGCGTGGGCATGCACGTGGCACGGCAGGAGATTGGCGAGGCGCTGGTCGAGGTGATGGGCAGTCGCATCAGTCATGTCTACTACAAGAGCGAGACCACGCTGCCCTTCAAGGCCGGGCTCGGACAGGAGAACGGATTCATCATCGGGTCGACCGACGACAATACCGCGGTGGAGAACGGCCTGCGGTTCCATGTCGACTGGCTGCGCGGTCAGAAGACCGGGTTCTTCGTCGACCAACGCGAGAACCGCGCGTTGCTCGAGCAATATGCCAAGGACAAAAGCGTCTTGAACATGTTTTGCTATACCGGCGGCTTCTCGGTCTATGCCATGCGTGGCGGCGCGAGGCTCGTACACTCGGTAGACAGCAGTGCCAAGGCCATCGAACTGACCAACCGCAACATCGAACTTAACTTCCCCGGCGACTCCCGGCACGAGGCATTCTGCGACGACGCGTTCAAATATCTCGATGCCAACGACAATAAATACGACCTCATCGTGCTCGACCCCCCGGCCTTTGCCAAGCACCGTGGCGCGCTGCGCAATGCCCTGAAGGGCTACACCCGCCTCAATGTCAAGGGCTTGGAACGCATCAGGCACGGCGGTCTGCTGTTCACCTTCAGCTGCTCGCAGGTGGTGACCAAGGACAATTTCCGCAACGCGGTGTTCACCGCCGCGGCACAGACGGGTCGCAAGGTGCGCATCCTGCACCAGTTGCACCAGCCGGCCGACCACCCCATCAATATCTATCACCCCGAGGGCGAGTATCTCAAGGGACTCGTGCTGTACGTAGAATAAACGCTGATGAGCACATTGCCGCAGACCATAGACAGCTATATCGGCCGCCATGCTCTCATGAGTCATGACGGCTTTTATGTCGTGGCGTTGTCGGGCGGGGCCGACAGCGTGGCACTGCTGCGTGTGCTCGCGGCGCTGAACTATAAGGTCGAGGCGGCCCATTGCAACTTCATGCTGCGGGGAGCGGAGAGCACGCGCGACGAGAATTTCTGCGTGTCGCTGTGCGCGAGGATGGGCATCGCGCTCCATCGCGTCCATTTCGACACCCGCCTCTATGCCCGTCTCCACAAGGTCTCCATCGAGATGGCGGCGCGCGAGCTGCGCTACCGCTATTTCGAACAGCTGCGGCAAGACCTCGGGGCCGACGCCGTGTGTGTGGCCCACCACCGCGACGATCAGGTGGAGACGGTGCTTCTCAATCTTGTCAGGGGCACCGGCGTCACCGGCTTGCGGGGCATGCAGCCATGCCATGACCATATCGTGCGACCCATGCTCTGCGTGTCGAGAGACGAGATCACGGACTATCTGCGGGGCATCGGGCAGGATTTTGTCACCGACAGCACCAATCTCGAGACCGATGCCATGCGCAACAAGCTGCGCATAGACATCAT
>DBQL01000027.1:11151-12514 GCA_002305235.1 Prevotella sp. UBA1395
GGCTACGACCTGAGCGTCATCGCCGCCGAGCCGTCGCCGCTCACCGTGCTGTGGACCATCGTCTCGCGGCACGGCTTCAACCGCGCCCAAGCCTTGGAAATGCTGGCCCATGAGGGTGGCGCGGCAGAGTGGCGGAGCGACACCCACGTGGCTGTCATCGACCGCGCCCGTCTCTATATCTATGGCAGGAAAGCGTGGGAGCATGCCCTGCCCACGCTCAGGGTGCCCGAAGAGGGCACATACGTCTACGCCATGACCGCGCCCGGTGACGACGACGGCTCGGCCGGCACGCACGACATGCGGTTGCGGTTCTCGATCGTCGACGTGGATGCCCATTTCGAGATCGGCACCTCGGCAGACGTGGCGACGCTCGATGCCGATGTGGTGACGTTCCCGCTGACCATCCGTCCCATCCGCGAGGGCGACCGGTTCGTGCCTTTCGGCATGCGAGGCACGAAGCTCGTGAGCGACTTTCTCGCCGACCGCAAGGTGCCGCCCGCGGTGCGTCGTCATCAGACGGTGCTCTGCGCTGCCGACGGCAGCATCGTGTGGGTAGTGGGGCTGCGGCCCGACGACCGTGCCGCCATTCGTCGCGGCCACACCCGTAGGGCGCTGGTGGTGGAGAAATGGTGAGGCGGTGGCCTTGGGCCTTGGCGGTCTGCGGTAACGGTGTGGCGCGATGGTTTGCCCCCTCGGTACACGGGCATCGATGTCAGGGCAGTGTCGCAGCATGGCAGGATCATCCTGATTTCTCGTCGGTACAGTCGCTTTCACCGTTTTGTCGTGATGGCGCGGCGGGTTGATACATATTGAGAATTTATTCGGTGCGGTCTCAAATAATTTCTCGCCGAATGCTTCCTCATTTGCGAAATAATCGTTATTTTTGTTGGACAAACGAATAACTTAAACCTCAACACAAGATGTTTACAGAAGCAGACAAAAGACAAATCGAGGGCCGCGGCATGACCGTGGCACGTGTGGAGCATCAGCTCGAACAGGTGAGACAGGGGTTCCCGTTCCTCCGTTTGGAGGCGGCGGCAGCCGTGGGCAAAGGCATCATAGCCCCCGACGAGGCCGCGCAGCAGCGGGCCATGCAGGCATGGGAGGCCTATAAGCAGCAGGGCGGCCACCGCGTGGTGAAGTTTGTGCCGGCTTCGGGAGCCGCAAGTCGTATGTTCAAAGACATGTTCACGTTTGTGTCGGCCGGTTATGACGTGCCCACGACCGATTTTGAGAAGAAGTTTTTCGCCGACATCAAGCATTTCGCGTTCTATCATGAGCTGGACGAGAAATGCAAAGCCAATGAGGGCAAGGATATCGACGCGCTGATAAGCGAGGGCAATTACAAGGCCGTGGCGGCCAA
>DBQL01000027.1:12644-13321 GCA_002305235.1 Prevotella sp. UBA1395
TTTGAAGACAGGTTCGGCATACGCTATGACGTGTCGTTCTCGGAGCAGAAACCGAGCACGGACACCATTGCCGCCAACCCTGACAACACCCCCTTCCGCAACGATGACGGCACGCTGCTCTTCCGTCCCGGCGGCCACGGCGCGCTCATCGAGAACCTGAACGACATTGATGCCGACGTGGTGTTTATCAAAAACATTGACAACGTGGTGCCCGACCGCCTGAAAGGCGACACGGTGAGGTGGAAACAGGTCATCGCCGGTGTGCTCGTGGAGATACAGCGACAGGCTTTCGACTATCTCGACATCTTGGACAGCGGCATGTACAACCATCAGAAGCTCGAGGAGATCATCCGTTTTGTGCAGCGGGAGATGTGTTGCCGCACCGCCGACCTGAAAGAGATGGAAGATGCCGAGCTGGTGGTTTACCTGCGTGGCAAGCTCAACAGGCCTATGCGTGTCTGCGGAGTGGTGAAGAACGTGGGTGAGCCGGGCGGCGGTCCGTTCCTTGCATACAACGGCGATGGCAGCGTGAGTCTGCAAATATTGGAGAGCAGTCAGATAGACAAGACGAACGAGGACTATATGAAGATGTTTACCGGGGGCACACATTTCAACCCGGTAGACCTCGTGTGTGCCACCAAGAATTACAAGGGCGAGCCGTTCCACCTGCCCGATTT
>DBQL01000027.1:13336-14007 GCA_002305235.1 Prevotella sp. UBA1395
GCCCTTGAGCTGCCCGGACTGTGGAACGGAGCGATGAGCGACTGGAACACAATCTTCGTGGAGGTGCCCCTCTCGACATTCAATCCGGTGAAGACCGTCAACGATTTGTTGAGGGATTCGCACCAGTAACGGTATGGGTCGATGTCCCTTGGCATGGGGGAGAGCCGCCGGGCCGTCTGCGTCCGGGGCATGTTGCCGGTGCCGGGACTATATCGCGGTTGCGCGTGAGGCTTGGTCACGCGGGGCCGTGGATAATTTCTTAGTCTTTTGTTTCGCAAACACACGCAGAGTCGCAGGTGTACATCGGAGTGTCTGAACAGTGATTTCTCCAATGTCCCCGCGACTCTGCGTGCATTAAAACTGTGCGAAACAAAAACTATGGGCGGTCATTTGTGCCGGCAAAGGGCTGCGTCAGCAGAATGGGTTACCAATCGTAACCGCGAATTTCAGCCAACGCTTTCTCCCAGTCGGTATCGAGAGAGAATGGCGTGACAAACTTTGTGTTGTTCAGATAAGCCTCTGCCAAATCCTTGTCCATGTCGTGAAACAGGCTGTTGTTGACGCTCGCCATGCGGAATCGGGAAATGACAAGGGCTTTTTTCTGCTTATTTTTCGCCTCCGACAGACGTTTGAGATAGAGTTTGACAAACGTAGTCATGGCGATGGTTTGG
>DBQL01000027.1:14154-15926 GCA_002305235.1 Prevotella sp. UBA1395
TTGTTGTGGCGGGCAGGTCTGTGCAGCCGGCTGATGACGGTGCTGCGGTCAGTGCCTGACGAGTTCGATGCGGTGGTCGATACAGGCCGGCATCTCACTGTCATAATGGGTCACCATGATCAGCGTTTTGTTGTCGCGGCGGCAGAATGTCTCGATGATGTCTTTCACCAATCGGCGGTTTCGGTTGTCGAGTCCGTGGAGAGGCTCGTCGAGAATGAGCAGTTCGGGGTCTTTGACAAATGCCCGCGCCAAGAGCACAAGGCGCTGCTGACCGCTCGAGAGCTTCATGAACGTGCGGTTTTCGAGGTCGCCAATGCCAAAGACATTCATCCAGAAGCGGCAGATGTCATATTCGGTTTCCTGTGGCCGGACATACAACCCGATGCTCTCCTTGAGGCCGCTGGCCACAATCTGAATGGCCGGCAGGTCGCGCTTGTAGGCACGGTGCATCTCGGGCGACACGTAGCCGATGTGTTTCTTGATGTCCCAGATGCTCTCGCCCGACCCGCGCGGATGGTCGAAGAGGGTGATGTCGCAGGCATAGCTTTGCGGGTTGTCGGCGCAGACAAGGCTCAGCAACGTGGACTTGCCGGCACCGTTGCGCCCCTGCAACGCCCATCTCTCGCCGTTGAGCACGGTCCACGACAGGTCTTGAAGAATGGTGCGGCTACCGTAACGGATAGAGACATGGCGCATGCTGACCACCTCGCGCGTGTGGTATTCATTGTCTTTGTAGGGCAGGCCGATGATCGAGCGGGCCACGTCGTCACTCAATACGTGTGCCGGGGGCGCGGGGCGCGACTGCAGATAGTCGGCCATCGTGCGCTTGGGATATACGGTGTTGTCGGCCACCTCTACGACATGGGTGATGAAAGGTGGAATATCGTCGGTCTTGGAGAGCACGAGAATGATTTGCAGCGTAAGCTCATGGGCGATGGTGCCCAACAGCTCGCGCAGCTGGTCGCGTGTGGGAGCGTCGAGTCCGATAAAGGGATTGTCCATGATGAGTACCCTTGGCGCGGCGATAAGCGTCTCGGCAAACCTGAACTTGCGCAGTTCGCCACTGGAGAGCAGGGGCGTGGGTTTGTCCAGAAGTCGGTCGATCTGAAAAGTGTCATAGAGTTTTTGCTGCAGGGTGCGACGCCCGGGCGTATCGTCTCCGGTGCGCCGATAGGCCTCCTCCAGCTTGCTGCCCACGGTGGGGGTGGCATCGTCCATCTCCGTACGGTTCCATCGTTGCTGCAGGAAATAGGTGCGGTCGCTGTCGCCACCGTAAGCATCGAGGAAGGTGATATATTTGATATTGTCGGAGACCATCGGCAGAAGGCTCGGCCTGAAATCGTATTCGGGCCGCTGCATGAGCAGCGGGTATTTGCCGATGATGATGTTGACCAGTCGGGTTTTGCCCCCTCCGTTTGGCCCCACGATGGCGATGTGCTCACCGTTGAGGCTCGTGAAATTTACCGGTTGGGCCATGCGCCACTCGGGAAGACTGCACACCCCGTCATGGATACGGATGATCGGCCATGTGCCGGAGGCAGTCGTTGGTGTTGGGTGTTCCATAGTTCGTGTTTGTTTTCTATCATCGCAGATATGCGCATGTGGTGGGTCAGCTCCTCACTTTCTTGGGATTGCGCTTGGCAAAGTCGGCCCAGCTGCCGTAGTGGGTGGCATCGGTGACGGGGGTGGAAAGCTGCAGGAAATGACAATAGGCCGCTCCCAAAGCATCGGTGGCATCCATGAACTTGGGCATTTCGGCCTTGTCGATGTGC
>DBQL01000175.1 GCA_002305235.1 Prevotella sp. UBA1395
CGGTCATAGAAGCGCATGCAATAGTCGAGGATGAGCGCGATGCGGTCGGTGATGAGTGTCTGCGAGTGCCGGTCTACGGGATGCTCGATCTCCGAGGAGATGCTGTTGAACAAATCGGTGATGACACTTTGCTCTCTCTCGCTCAGGTGCAGGCTCTCCCTTTCGTCGTAGTCGAAGAAGCTGTACTGCCGCATCTTGCCGGCCATCGGCGTGCCAAAGAGTATGTCGGGATGGAACACCAAGCCGCTCACGGCGGGCAGGAGCGTGTCCGGTTCATTGTCGATCGACACCACCTGTCCGGGCGAGAAGGTCACGATGGTTCCCGCCTGATAGTCGTACACCTCGCGCCCGTACCTCAACGTACAGTTGGCGCCATGCTTGAGGAAAAGCGCATAGAGTCCGTAGTTGAAGGTAACATGCCGTTCTATGGATCGCATCTGCGGAATGTTGACCACCCCCACCAGCGGATGGTAGGTCTCGAGACCGTATAGCCGGTTGTAGGCCTCGACACTGTTGAGCTGTATAATTTCTTGCTTGCTGTCTGTCATATCGTAATATTCTACTGGTCGTGTATGATATTGCAAAGATAAGTAAAATATACACATCTACGCTTCACATTATCAAGGAAACATCAACCATTTTTGCGGATAATCGAATTTTTCTGTCTGTCAAGGCCTTACCGGTTCGTCTCTGGTCTCCCGGCATGTCGCCACGACGAGATGATGATGCCGAATGGTAACAAAAAATTCATCATAAATTTCACTTTTCCGAAAAAAACTAAACAAAAATTTGCATTCTAAAAAAATTATATTATCTTTGCAAATGTTATCCTGAAAACAATCTTTTTACCTTAAAAGGAAACTAATACCTATTGAAGATTTGAAGCGGTTGCCTGTGAAGGCCATCGCTTTTTTTGTGTGCCTGCCTCTCGTCGCGGCGACCCCGCCGCGGCATCGCCCAGCCAAGCGATGTGAGGCAATCGTACGATACTATTGAGAAGCAAAACAGGGACAACTTACCTTTTTATACTTTTTTATCAAAAAAACTTTCATTTTGTTTTGTTTTTACGCAAAAGTATGTACCTTTGCAAGCGATTTAAGATTTTATATCAGAACAAACCACATTTTCAACCAATAAAAACAATTAAGTTTATGAAAGCATTAGAAGTTGTAGAGAAATTACAACAGCGTTTCCCGAACCAGCCGGAGTATTTTCAGGCCGTGACCGAAGTGTTGGAATCTATCGAAGAGGAGTACAACAAGCATCCTGAATTTGAGCAGGCCAATCTCGTGGAGCGTCTGTGCATCCCCGACCGCATCATCAAGTTTCGTGTCAACTGGGTAGACGACAAGGGCAACGTTCAGACCAACATGGGCTACCGTGTACAGCACAACAATGCCATCGGCCCGTACAAAGGCGGTCTGCGCTTCCATGCTTCAGTAAACGAGAGCATCTTGAAGTTCCTCGCTTTCGAGCAGACTTTCAAGAACTCGCTCACCACACTGCCGATGGGTGGTGCCAAGGGCGGTTCCGACTTCTCGCCCCGCGGCAAGTCGAACAACGAGGTGATGCGCTTCTGCCAAGCATTCATGCGCGAGCTGTGGAACTACATCGGCCCCGACTGTGACGTGCCGGCCGGCGACATCGGCGTAGGCGGCCGCGAGGTGGGCTATATGTATGGCCAGTACAAAGCCTTGACACACAACTTCGTGGGTGTGCTCACCGGCAAGGGTCAGGAGTTTGGCGGCTCGCTCATCCGCCCCGAAGCCACCGGCTATGGCACGGTGTACTTCCTGCAAAACATGCTCAACACCCGCAACATCGACATCAAGGGCAAGAAGGTGTTGGTATCGGGTGCCGGAAACGTGGCACAATACACCATCGAGAAACTCCTCGAGCTGGGTGCCATCCCCATGACCTGTTCCGACTCCGACGGATATATCTATGACCCCGACGGCATCGACGAGAAGAAGCTCGCCTATATCATGGAGCTGAAGAACGTGGAGCGCGGACGTATCAAGGAGTATGCCGAGGAATATCCCAACGCCAAGTATGTGGCCGGCAAGAAGCCTTGGTTTGAGAAGGCCGACATCGCAACGCCCTGCGCCACACAGAACGAAATCAACGAAGAAGCTGCCAAGGCAATGGTTGCCAACGGCGTGATTGCCGTGAGCGAGGGTGCCAACATGCCGTCTACACCCGAGGCTATCAAGGTGTTCCAAGACGCCAAGCTGCTCTACTGCCCCGGCAAGGCCAGCAACGCAGGTGGTGTTGCCGTGTCCGGACTGGAGATGAGCCAGAACTCCGAGCGCCTGAAATGGAGCCGCGAAGAGGTTGATGCCAAGCTTCACAGCATCATGAACGACATCCACGAGAGTTGCGTGAAATATGGCACAGAGCCCGACGGCTACATCAACTACGTGAAGGGTGCCAACGTGGCCGGCTTCCTCAAGGTGGCCAAAGCCATCATGGCTCAGGGCATCATCTAAGATTCCCACACACAGCTTTACTGATATCAAAGCCTGAGCGAACCGGTTCGCTCAGGCTTTGTTTTTGTGTCGTGGCGGGGTGCGAAAACGCTCGATTCGACACCGCTGCGCTTACGCCTTGCGAAAGCTATCGAATCGCGTCGCGATTACTATCTCTTCGCGCGACGATTACTATCGTTTCGCGACACGAAAAGATACTAATCGCAAACCCGCAAAACAGTTTCCGTCGAAAAATTCTTTAAAACTCTGAAAATAAGGATATTACATATCTCATAGGAAAACGGTTTATCACCCGTGGCCATGCTTCCGGACGGGTGCGGATAGTGACTCGCGGCCTCGTGGGTTACGCCGGTCAGGCACACAAAAAAAGACCCTGCCGAAACCATCGTTTCGTACAGGGTCTTGGGGCTATGGTCATGGTTGACGGCCGTTGCCGACGTGTCGGGCGCCCGTCGGAGACTTGGTGCTTATTGCTCTACGTATCGGGTGATCCACTCGCCAATCTCGCTCGTGCTGTAAGCACGCTCGCCCTCGACTTGGATCTCGGCCGTGCGCACGTTGCTCTCCAACGCCGCGTCACAGGCCTTGCGGATAAGCGCGCCCTCCTCCTTGAGACCGAAGTGCTCCAACATCATCGCGGCCGAGAGAATCTGAGCCAGCGGGTTGGCGATATTCTTGCCGGCGGCCTGCGGCCAAGAGCCGTGCACAGGCTCGAACAGCGGCGTATGCTCGCCGAGAGAGGCCGAGGGTTGCAAGCCCATCGAACCGGTGATGGCGCTGGTCTCATCGGTGAGGATGTCGCCAAAGGTGTTCTCGGTGACAATCACGTCGAAGAAACGGGGGTCGGTGAGCACACGCATCGAGGCGTTGTCGATGAACATATAGTCTACGGTCACGTCGGGATACTGCGGCGCCATCTCTTGCGCGATCTGGCGCCAGAGGCGTGAGCTGGCCAAGACATTGGCCTTGTCGACCACGGTGAGGTGCTTGTTGCGCTTGAGGGCAAACTCAAAGGCCACCTTCAGGATGCGCTCTATTTCGGGGCGATAATAAATGTCGGTGTCGTAAGCCTTGTCGTTGTCCTGATATTTCTCACCGAAATACATACCGCCTGTAAGCTCGCGTATCACCACAAAATCGGCACCCTTGATCAGTTCTTCCTTCAGCGGTGACTTGTGAAGCAGGCAGTCGAACGTGGCCACCGGTCGCACATTGGCAAAGAGACCGAGCTTCTTGCGCATGGCCAACAGGCCGGTTTCGGGGCGCACCTTCAGTGTGGGGTCGTTGTCGAAACGGGGGTCGCCCACGGCGGCAAAGAGCACCGCGTCAGCATCCATGCACACCTTGTAGGTCTCTTCGGGGAAGGGGTCGCCCACCTCGTCGATGGCATGCGCGCCGCAAAGGGCTTCGGTGTAAACAAACTCATGATTGAATTTCTTGGCAACGGCATTCAGCACGTTGATGGCCTGAGGCATGATCTCGGGTCCGATGCCGTCGCCTGCAAGAACTGCAATATTCAATTTCATAATTAATGGTTATTTTGGATTGTGATGTTATAATGGGGAGTGAGGGGTGAGCGTGGCGGGATGAGGGTGATGATTGCTGCCAAGCAGCAAGCCATCCAACCGACAGATGAAGAGCAAGAACACCCGGAGACGGGCACGGCAGGGCATGCGGAGCAAGTGTCAGGGCTGCTGATGCGGGTCGGCCTCGACGATGTTGAGCATCTTGAACGTGGCCTTGATGGCGGCTTCGGTCTGGTCTGCGTCGAGTCCGTGGGTGCGAATGACGCGCCCCGACTGCTCATGCCAAGTGATAACCGTCTGCACCAAGGCATCGGTATGACCACCGGGAGGAATGGTCACCGTGTAATTGGCCAAACGAGGAAACGTGCGGTTGAGCTTATCCTTATAGATCTTGCGCAACGCTTTCACGAAAGCGTCATACTGTCCGTCGCCGGTAGCGTCGGCCGTATAGGTCTGCCCGTTGATCGAAATCTTGATGCTGGCGATGGGTTTCAGACCGTAAGAGGTCGAGACCATATAGCTCAGCAGCTTCACGCGGTCTTCCAAGGTGTCGTGCTTGAGCACGTCGGCCACGATGAACGGCAGGTCGTCTTGGGTCACAAACTCCTTGCGGTCACCAAGTTCGGTAACGCGCTGTGCCACCTTCTTGGTCTGCTCGGGCGTGAGGTCAAGCCCCAGTTCCTCCAGATTTTTCTCGATATTCGCCTTGCCCGAGTTCTTGCCCAAGGCATATTCGCGCTTGCGGCCAAACCGTTCGGGCTTGAGATCGTTGCAGTAGAGGTTGTTCTTATTGTCGCCATCGGCATGTACGCCGGCCACTTGGGTAAACACATTCTCACCCACGATGGGCTGGTTGGCCGCAAGAATGATGCCGCTGTGGTCTTCTACCACACGACTGATCATGTTGAGCTGACTCTCGACGATATTGGTCTTGACATGCAACTGGTCATGCAAGATGGCCTGAACGCTTGCCAACGGGGCGTTGCCGCAGCGCTCTCCCAATCCGTTCACCGTGACATGCACGCCCTTGCAGCCACACATCACAGCCGCCAACGTGTTGGAAACGGCAAGATCGTAGTCGTTATGGGCATGGAAATCAAAGTGCTTGTCGGGATAATAGCTCAGCATTTTCTGCACATAGTCCATACATTGGAGCGGGTTCATGATGCCCAAGGTGTCGGGCAGGAGGAATCGTTCGATGTTGGTGCCCTTGAGACCCTCCATCATCTGGTAGACATAGTCGGACGAGTCCTTCATGCCCGAACTCCAATCCTCGAGATAAAGATTGACCCTCATGCCCTTCTTATCGGCATAATCGAGTTCCTCGAGAATGTCATCGATATGCTGTTGAGGAGTCTTGTGCAACTGCTGGGTGCAGTGTTTGAGCGATCCTTTGGCCAAAAGGTTGATGACCTTACCGCCGCAATCGCGAATCCAATCTATCGACCGGTGCCGGTCTACGAATCCCAACACCTCGATACGATCGATATATCCCTCGCGGTCGGCGTAGGCGCAGATTCTCGACACGGCGTTTTTCTCGCCCTCGGAAACGCGCGCCGAGGCCACCTCGAGGCGGTCCACGTTGACGTCGCGCAACAGCAAGCGGGCTATCATGAGCTTCTCATGAGGCAGGAAGCTCACGCCGTTGGTCTGTTCGCCGTCGCGCAACGTGCAGTCCATAATCTCTATGGACGGGTTCAGTTTATGGGGAAATATATCCATCAGGCACGTCCTTTTTCGTAGGCCTCTACCTTGTCGCGGTTCTGAACAAGGAAGTCCACGTCATCAAGGCCATTCATGAGGCAATGCTTCTTGTAGCCGTTGATGTCGAAATGCTCGATACGGCCGGTAGCCAAATTGGTTACCGTCTGGTTGGGAAGGTCTACCTTAACCTCGGTCTTGTGGTCTTTGTCAATGCTTTGGAACAGTTCCTGCAGGAACTCCTCACTGACAACGACGGGCAACACGAAGTTGTTAAGTTCGTTGTTCTTGTGAATATCGGCAAAGAAAGAGCTGATCACCACGCGGAATCCGTATCCGGCGATGGCCCATGCAGCATGCTCACGGCTCGAGCCTGAACCGAAATTCTTGCCCGCCACGAGGATAACGCCCGAATAAGAGGGGTCGTTCAGCACGAAATCGGGCTTGGGATTGCCTTCCTTGTCGTATCGCCAATCGCGGAAAAGATTGTCTCCAAAGCCTTGCTTGTCGGTGGCTTTGAGGAATCGGGCGGGGATGATCTGGTCTGTATCTACATTCTCCAAGGGGAGGGGTATGCAACTTGATGTGATAATATCGAATTTCTGTTTCATCTTTTCAATGTTAAAACGGTTGAACGTCGGGTAACGACTTGTGATTAAATCAGCTCTCGCGGGTCGGTGATCTTACCGGTCACGGCTGCGGCAGCGGCCACCAACGGACTGGCAAGGATGGTGCGTGCGCCCGGCCCCTGACGCCCCTCGAAGTTGCGGTTGGATGTAGACACACTGTAAAGGCCTGCGGGAACCTTGTCGTCATTCATCGCGAGACAGGCCGAGCAACCCGGCTGGCGAATGGCAAAACCGGCGGCTTCGAGCACCTTGTCGATGCCCTCGTCCTTGATCTGCTTGGCCACGGCCCACGAACCGGGCACCAGCCACGCCACCACATGGTCGGCCTTCTGCTTGCCCTCCACCACGGAGGCGAAGGCACGGAAATCTTCTATACGGCCGTTGGTGCAAGCTCCGAGGAACACATAGTCTATCTTGTGACCCAAAAGTTTCTCTCCCGGTTCAAAGCCCATATACTTCAGGCTCTTGAGGAACGATGCCTGTTCCTTCTCATCGATATCGTCCAAGGTGGGTACCGTGCCGTTGATGCCGATTCCCATGCCCGGATTGGTACCGTAAGTGATGCGCGGCTCGATGTCGGCGGCATCATAAACCAGTTCCTTGTCGAACACGGCATCATCGCCCGAACGTAGCGTTTTCCAGTATTCCAACGCCTTGTCCCAGTCTGATCCCTTAGGCGCGTACTTGCGTCCCTTGATATATTCGAAGGTCTTCTCATCGGGAGCGACGAAGCCTCCGCGTGCTCCCATCTCGATGGAAAGGTTGCAAAGGGTGAGCCTTCCCTCCATGCTCATGTCACGAACGACATCGCCGGCATACTCCACAAAGTAGCCGGTGGCTCCCGAGGTGGAAATCTGTGCCATGAGATAGAGTGCCACATCCTTGGCCGTCACGCCCGGGCGCAGCTTGCCGTTGATGCTAATCCGCATCGACTTGGGCTTTTGCTGCAGGATGCACTGCGACGAAAGCACCATCTCTACCTCTGACGTGCCGATGCCAAAGGCCACCGCACCCATCGCACCGTGGGTCGAGGTGTGCGAGTCGCCACACACGATGGTCATGCCGGGGAGTGACAGTCCGGTCTCGGGACCTACCACATGGATGATACCATTCTCTTTGGTGTTCATCTTAAACTCGGTCACTCCAAACTCCTCGCAGTTCTTGTCGAGGGTGTCTATCTGCTTGCGGCCCACGGCATCGGCCACCGGTTTGTCTTGGTCGTGGGTTTGGATATTGTGGTCGGGCATGGCAAACACCTGCTCGGGACGGAATACTTTCAGTCCTCTTTGGCGCATGCCCTCGAATGCTTGCGGTGATGTTACTTCATGACAATACAGGCGATCGATGTAAAGCTGTGTCGGTCCGTCCTCGATAGTCTGTACAACGTGGCTATCCCAAATCTTATCAAATAACGTGTTCATATCTTGTTTGAATTGTATTACTTAGTTCTGAATTTATTGATACAGTCGATATAGGCCTCCACCGAGGCTGTCACGATGTCGGTATTGGCGCCGAAGCCATAGTACATATTGCCGTCATACTCCACCTGCATGTGCACCTTGCCCACGTCGTCGGAGCCTTTGGAGATGGCCTGAATGGTAAATTCCTTCAGCGTCATGTGCTTGTGGATGATTCGTTTGAGGGCACTGATGGCGGCATCTACCGGACCATTGCCCGACGACGACTCCTCAAACTTCTGGCCTGCAATATCCAATCCGATGCTGGCCACATTGCGCACGCCCTTGCCTGCGGTAACCTGAAGATAGTCGAGCTTGACCGAATGGTTGGCGGCAGTGTCCGCGCCCACGAGCATCAACACGTCATCATCGGTGATCTCCTTCTTCTTATCGGCCAAGTTGAGGAATGCCTGATAGATCTTGTCGAGCTTCTCCTCGTCCTCGATATCCACCCCGTTGACCTGCAAACGGTATTTCAAGGCGGCGCGTCCCGAACGTGCGGTGAGCACGATCTCGTTGTTGTCGAGACCTATCTCCTTGGGATCGATGATCTCGTATGTCTGCACATTCTTCAGCACGCCGTCCTGATGAATGCCACTGGAGTGTGCGAAGGCGTTGCGACCCACAATGGCTTTGTTGGGCTGTACGGGCATATTCATCAGCGATGACACCATACGCGACATGGGATAGATCTTGTGTGTGTTGATGTTTGTGTCGATATCGAGGTGCTTATGACACTTCAATATCATCGCGATCTCTTCCAAAGAGGTGTTGCCGGCACGCTCTCCGATGCCGTTGATCGTGACCTCCACCTGCCGTGCTCCGGCCAAAACGCCGTTCAAGGTATTCGCCGTCGCCATGCCCAAATCGTTATGACAGTGGGTGGAGATGATCGCCTTGTCGATGTTGTCGACATGCTCTTTGAGATACTTGATCTTCGCTCCATACTCCGTGGGCAGGCAGTAGCCCGTGGTATCGGGTATGTTCACCACCGTGGCACCGGCCTTGATGACGGCCTCCACCACTCTTGCGAGATACTCATTGTCGGTCCGTCCGGCGTCCTCGGCATAAAATTCCACGTCCTCCACATATTTCTTGGCATAGGCCACAGCCTTCACCGCCCGCTCGATGATCTCCTCGGGGGTGGAGTTGAACTTATATTTAATATGGTATTCACTGGTTCCTATGCCGGTGTGAATGCGTTTGTGCTTGGCATATTGCAGAGACTCGGCAGCCACATCGATGTCTTTTTCCACGGCGCGCGTCAACGCGCAGATCGTCGGCCACGTCACGGCCTTGGATATTTCGACCACAGAGTTGAAGTCGCCCGGAGAGGATATGGGGAATCCGGCCTCTATAATGTCCACGCCAAGCAGCTCCAACTGTTTGGCCACTTGAATTTTCTCTACCGTGTTCAGCTGACAACCCGGCACCTGTTCGCCGTCTCTGAGGGTCGTGTCAAAAATGTAAAGTCTCTCGCTCATAATTTTGAATTTATCCTTACCAAAACAAAAAAGCCTTCCCACTGTTGGAAGTGGAAAGGCTCTGTTTTATGTTCATGCCTTAGACATGCACGCACACCTTTTCACTTCCGACTACATTCCGCAGTCGAATAATAATGGAAATAATAAGGGCGCTATACACGTACATCATTGTTTTACTTTTTAATTCGGCTGCAAAGATAACACTATTATACGAAACTAACAAATGATTTGTTACTTTTTTACAACTTTATCTTTCAAACCAACACCATTTGGCGTTTTTCCATTAGAAAGCACTATCAATCGGACCTACGCCGAAGGGATCGTTGTCGTCTTGGTTGAGGCGCGAGCTGATGATTTCCCCGCCACCGAAATCAGTAGGCAACGGCGCGAGCATGGCATCTTCGGGATTGGTAAACCGGGTGTATTGTCCTTGAAAAGAGAGCAGCACATCGCCCGTGGCACCCTTACGATGCTTGGCGATAATGATCTGTGCCTTGCCCCTGAGGTCATTGCCCTTTTCGTCTTGGTTGATATGATAATACTCCGGGCGATGCACAAACAACACCATGTCGGCATCCTGCTCGATGGCTCCCGACTCACGCAAGTCGCTCAGCTGCGGCCGTTTGCCGTCGATTCCGTCACGGTTTTCCACGGTACGGTTCAACTGCGACAGGGCGAGAATGGGAATGTTCAGCTCCTTGGCCAACCCCTTGAGCGAGCGCGAGATGGTCGACACCTCCTCCTGACGGTTGCCGAAGCGCATGCCGTTGGCATTCATCAGCTGCAGGTAATCGATCATGATTACCTCCACGCCCTTCTCCCTGACGAGTCGGCGGGCCTTGGTGCGCAGCTCAAAGATAGACATGCCCGGCGTGTCGTCGATATATACCGGGGCACCCGTGAGCTTGGCAAGGTTCTTGTCAAGACGCTCCCACTCGTCGCGTGCCAGCTGTCCGTTCATGATCTTCTTGCCCTCGATCTCACACACATTCGAGATCAGTCGGTCCACCAGCTGCACGTTGTTCATCTCCAAAGAGAAGAACGCGATGGGAATTCGGTGGTCCACGGCAATGTTCTTGGCTATCGACAGGGCGAACGAGGTCTTGCCCATCGCGGGTCGCCCGGCGATGATCACAAGGTCACTGCGCTGCCATCCCGATGTCATGTCGTCGAGCTTGGTATATCCGGTGGGAATGCCGGTCAGTCCGTCTGAGTTGGCCGATGCCTTCTGCAGAATGTCCACAGCCTGCCTGATCACCGGGTCGATCTGCGTATAATCCTGTCGCATATTCTTCTGCGAAAGCTCAAAGAGACTGCCCTCGGCCTCCTGCATCAGTTCGTCCACGTCGACCGTGGCATCAAACGCCTTGGTCTCGATGACGCTGGCAAAGGAGATGAGCTGCCGGGCGAGGTATTTCTGCTGCAAGATCTTGGCATGATACTCGATGTGTGCCGATGATGCCACGTGGGCGGCGAGGTCCACCACGTATGGCGCGCCGCCCACGTCGTCGAGCGTGCCCTCCTTTTGCAGCTCGTTGGTCACCGTCATGATGTCCACAGGCGTCTCGCTCATGTTCAGTGTCTGGATGGCGGTGAATATCTTTTGATGATTGGGTTCGTAAAACGTCTCGGGGCGTACGATCTCCGAGATGACCGAGAAGGCGTCCTTGTCGATCATCAACGCGCCGAGCACCACCTTTTCCACGTCCACGGCCTGCGGCTGCAGATGGCCGTAAGTGGGATCTATGGGTGCCGCGGCCTTGCGGCGCGAGCGACCCTGATTGCCTGTATTGCTTGTTTCTGGCATGTTGTTTGGTTTAGTCTCGCAAATTTACTAATAATAGTTCAAATACCCTTACGATCTCCTATAAGGAAATCAAAGATATTTTTTTCATACATGACGATTGATGAAAGGTATGCTCATCCGGTGTCGTTCATTTCACGACAAAGATGGCATCGGCCATCGTTCTATATTGCTGTTTTTTATATTCAAACTCGATTTCTTTCAAATTTCCATTGCTAAAGTGGTCTAAATACGCTTTGACAGTCGGCTCAATCAGTTCAAAGGCACGCTTCATTTTCCACGAAGCCGTCATGTCCGCGGTATCGACGAGAACGAGGAACAGCCAGTTCTCGGCCCCGAATCTCATCTCGCCCTGATGCCCATAAAGCCATTTCATCAGTTCTACCGAATCTCGTCGAGCCTCATCTACAATGTGCGCACGTGCCGACTTCAACTCATCCAACACGTGATGCCGGCCGATGTCATGCAGCTTTTCCGTCAAAATATATTTTTGCAACTCGTCTTTGACGTGGTTGTCTGCAACGATGCCGAGTGCCCTTGCCTTGCGCTTGAGCCATGTCACCTCTTTGGTTCCCAATAATGCCTTGAGCTTTTCCTCCATATATTGTGCCGGGAAATACGTGACTTTCAAGTCTATGGGGTAACTGTCGATAAAAAAATCTACACTTTTGATCTCTCCGACAGCAGAGACCACCCGACGATGACGTTTGAACAGTGCCTCGATGAGATATGAAGTCCAATTGTTATACCAACTGGCTTGCACGTAATTCCAAGCATTCTCGCCTATTTCGCCTTGTTTCCCTGTCAGCGTGGCATAATTACTAATGGTTTTTACATATCTGCTCACCAAGTATTTGTCCAACGAATTGTTTTGGTCTCCACCCCAAGCATAGTGCCTGACCTGATATAAGTCGGCCTTGAGGCGGTCGTCATCCACACCCATCTCATCATACCACTCATTATCCTTGTCTTTGAGAAATCGGTCTAAAAGACTCATCGGCTCCGGCGAATGAAGCAATATCTCATACAGCTCCACATTCCGGTCGGCGAGTTTAGACGATGACAAGACAATATGGTTGTCCGAAACAAATCTCTGCAACTGCTTGCTTCTGCACACCGCCCGCACTTTCAGCCATAACAACCCGTTGGGATGACGGTTGAACTCATACATGTTTTGTGTCCGGAAAGCCCGGTCCCACTGGTCAAAATCGGTCTTCATGCTTCATCCTGTCAATTTAAGGTACAGACAAACAATATCTCACTACTCCCTGCCACACTGCCCTTCCCACCTCGTCCGGCAGCATATTGCTTTCTCTCGATGTCCACTTTCCTATACTGCTCCAGTATGCTCACCATCGTATCGATATCGGGGTAGCTCCTGTCGTTATAGCTCACAAGCCAAGTAGGAATTTCCTGCGACCGCTCAAAGAGACATTGCAGGTTGGTCAATGCTTCGCTGTTCTTGTCAAACCCGCTATATCTCCGCGGCTCATAACGTTTTGTACCATTGACAAAATTCTTGTCTTTCCAGTATACCACGAATGTTTCCAATAGGTGATAGAACGACTGATAGTCGGCATGACTGTTGCAATAGGGAGGATCAAAATAGGCCACATCAATATCGTGCAACTCGGGTAGCAGGTCGAGAATATTCTCCTGTCTGCTCACACAGGGTTGGTTGTTGTCAAAAACGGCCTTGTTATACTCGGGCAGCAGTTCCAAAAACAACTCTTTCAACGGTCTTACCAAACTCCGGTTGCGCTTCACCCTCGCCGGGTCGGCAGCATATACCAATGCCTGCGTATGTGCGAAATGCCCCATCGTGACTTTTCTTGTCATGCTGCGACACATCACCGTCAGGGCCAACGCCTGTTGATAGGGGTTCGACAACCGTGGCACGTTACTTCTGAAACTGTCTGCGAAGGCGGCATCGCCGGCTTCGAAAAACAGTCCGCCAAAGAGATTCTCCATGAGGTTATATTGCTCCGGGGCACTGTTCTCGGCAAAGAGGATGTCCAATGCAGCCGAGTCGAGGGTATAACGGGTATTCTCAACCAATGCCTTGCCTATGAAATAGTTAAAACACAGGAAATCATTGGTCACCACCTTCTTACCCATCTGCTTCAACATATAGGCGATAGACTGCGACCCGGAGAACGCATCCAAGACCGTCCGGGCATTCTCGGGGATAAACTGCGCTATCCATCCTCGATGAACATATTTTGCACCCAAGTATTGAGGCTCGGGGAAACGATAGCTTAAATATTCGGCTTCAGGAAACAACATCTGATGAACTTTACTTGCAAAGATACCTTTTTTTATGCAAACACGGCAGCCCACCCATAAAAAAACTTATCGGTGAGACTGTAAAAAAATTAATAGGCACATCCATAATTTTTGCATAAGCGCATCATGTTTTCATGAGTTTATATTACTTTTGCACCAACCAATACCTTATATTATGCTGACATTCCCTTGTGCCAAAATCAATCTCGGACTGAATATCACGTCCAAACGCCCCGACGGATACCATAATCTCGAGACCGTGTTCTACCCCATCCCGCTCACCGACGCGCTTGAAATCAAGCACATGGACCCCGACTTCCCCTCAGACACGCCCTGCGACCTCAAGATCACGGGCAACGCCGTCGACGGCGACGAGCAGAGCAACCTCGTGGTCAGGGCCTACCGGCTCTTGGCCCAAGACTTCGAGCTGCCGCGCATCCACGCCCATCTCGTCAAGCGCATACCCTCGCAGGCGGGCCTCGGCGGCGGGTCGGCCGACGGTGCGTTCATGATACGCCTGCTCGACGAGCGGTTCAGGCTCAACATCGGCATTGCCGAGATGGAGCGCTACGCCGCCCGACTGGGTTCCGACTGCGCGTTCTTCATCACCGCCGAGCCGTCGTTTGCCACGGGGCGGGGTGAGATTCTCGAGCCGGCCGACGGTCCCAAAGGCAACCTCCACGGCTATCACATCGCCGTGGTGAAGCCCCCCGTGGCGGTGTCTACGGCCGAGGCGTTCGCCCACGTGACCTGCCGACAACCCGCCAAGAGCTGTCGCGACATCGTGAGACAGCCCATAGACACATGGAAAGACGAGTTGGTGAACGACTTTGAGGCATCGGTATTCCAAGCCCACCCGGTGCTGGCACAGATCAAGCGCAAGCTCTACGACAGCGGGGCGGTATATGCCGCCATGTCGGGCAGCGGCAGCGCGCTCTATGGCATCTACCGGCACGAGCCGCCGACATTGACAGAGGCGTTCCCCGATTGTTTCACTTTCGGCGCACTGCTCTGATGACCGACAACAGCAACGAGCTATTCCCCGTCGTCGACACCCTCGGGCGGGTGGTGGGACAGGTCTCCCGCGGTCATGCCCACGACGGTTCCATGATTCTCCATCCCGTGGTGCACCTCCACCTGTTCAACTCGCGAGGCATGCTCTACCTGCAGCGGCGGCCGCTATGGAAAGATATCCAGCCGGGCAAATGGGACACGGCATGCGGCGGACATGTGGACTATGGCGAGAGCGTGGACGATGCCCTGCGCCGCGAGGTGAGCGAGGAGCTGGGCGTGACCGACTACACGCCGCGTCCCCTCGCCCACTATGTCTTCGAGAGCCGTCGCGAGAGAGAGTTTGTATGGGCCTTCGCCACGGTCTACGACGGACCCGTGAGGCCGAGCGAGGCCGAGCTTGACGGCGGACGCTTCTGGACCCGGCAAGAGATCGAGGACAGCATGGGCAAAGGCATACTGACCCCCAATTTCGAGAACGAATATCGCCGACTGCTGGCCCGCAGCGAACTGTTCACGCCGGCGCAAGAGCATGGCGACAGACCTGCCGGGAGGTCGTCTTGTCAGGAAAATTCTGAAAAAA
>DBQL01000021.1 GCA_002305235.1 Prevotella sp. UBA1395
AAGGTATTGAAGAGTTAATCATTACTTTGACGCAATGTGCGGGGGAACGTTTAATGACTGACATGCATTTTCATTATTACCCCCATAACTAAAGCCATTCATCAAAAAAAATCGCCTTCGATTCGTTCGAAAGCGATTTATGATATTCTTTAGATTGTCTTACTTGATGATACCCTGCTCTGCAAAAATCTTTTTCAGAATCTGCACACCGCGTTCCACCTGCTCTATGCTATGGCTTGCCATGAGCGCAAAACGTACAAGCGTATCGGCAGGAGCACAAGCCGGGGGAATGACCGGATTGATAAACACACCAGCGTCGAAAGCTAGCTTGGTCACCGTAAAGGTCTTCTTGGCATCACGGACATACAAGGGAATAATAGGACTCTCGGTCTCACCAATCTCGAAGCCCTCCTCTCGGAAACGCTTCAAGGCATAGTTGGTCACATCCCACAGATGTGCAATACGCTCGGGCTCCTCCTGCAAGATGTGAAGGGCCTCAAGAGCTGCTGCGGTGGCGGCAGGCGTATCGCTGGCAGAGAAGATATAAGTGCGGCAGGTATGACGCAGGTAGTTGATGGTATCAAAGTCTGCGGCAATGAATCCGCCGATAGAAGCTAAACTCTTCGAGAAAGTTCCCATGATGAGGTCTACCTCATCTTGCAGTCCAAAGTAGTTGCAAACACCACGACCCTGGTCGCCGAACACACCCAGACCATGGGCCTCATCGACCATGACAGAACAGTTATATTTGTGCTTGAGTTCGATTATCTCGGGGAGCTTGGCCAAGTCGCCCTCCATCGAGAACACACCGTCCACAATGATGAGTTTGACCGCATCGTAGGGCAGCTTCTGCAGCACACGCTCCAAGTCCTCCATATCGTTGTGCTTATAGTGGAGCTGAGTGGCAAAACTGAGGCGACGACCATCTACAATGGATGCGTGATCACGGTCGTCGCAGATGATATAGTCGCCGCGGCCTACCACCGCTGAGATTACGCCCGAGTTGACCGAAAATCCTGTAGAGAAACACAACGCGTCATCCTTGTCCTCAAAAGCGGCAAGTTCTTTCTCCAACTGCACATGGAGGTCGAGCGTACCATTGAGAAAACGGCTTCCGGCACAGCCTGAGCCATACTTGACTAGGGCCTTTTGGGCAGCGTTAATCACACGGTCGTCACCCGTAAGGCCGGTATAGGCGTTACTACCAAACATAAGCACCTTGTGACCTTCCATGGTCACCTCAGGGCCTTGCTTGCTGGTAATTTGTCTGAAATAAGGGTAAACTCCTGCCTCCATGAATTCCTGAGGCAAACGATAGCTCTTGTATCTTTCTTGTAACTGTCCCATTTTAAAATAGGTGTAGAAAACTACGATATATTATAATTAGGCTGCAAAGGTACGAAAAAGAACTTAGAATGTGCACAAAAAACCGAGAAATCGTCCAAACTGCAAAATTTATACGAAATAAAATTGAGAATACATAAAAAAACAATTAAATTTGTACGACAAAATACGCGAATATGAAAAGACGACTCCTCTTCATCATCAACCCCATCTCAGGCACGGCGCGCAAGAGGAACATACCTGCTGCAATAAGCAAATACCTAGATCTCAACAAGTTTGAATACGAGATCAAGGAAACGCAGTATGCCGGCCATGCTACAGAGCTGACACGAGATGCCTGTGCCGGTGGCATCGACATTGTCGTGGCCGTGGGTGGCGACGGAACGGTGAACGAGGTGGCACGTGCCCTGGTCCACACCAACACGGCATTGGGCATCATCCCTTACGGGTCGGGCAATGGTCTGGCGAGGCATCTATTGTTGCCATTGAACATCAAGAAAAGTATCGAAGTGTTGAATGAGGCACAGATTCACGACTTAGACTACGGTATCATTAACAACATCCCCTTCTTCTGTACCTGTGGCATGGGCTTCGATGCCTTTGTGAGCATGAAGTTTGCCGAAGCCGGCAAGCGAGGAGCCATCACCTATGTGCAGAAGGTACTGGAGGAAGGAGTGAAGTACAAGCCCGAGACATATGAGATTGAAGCCGGTGCCGACACGACTAGCTACAAGGCTTTTCTTATTTCTTGTGCCAATGCCTCGCAGTATGGCAACAACGCTTACATAGCCCCGCAGGCCTCGATGAGTGACGGACTGATGGATGTGATTATCATGGAGCCCTTCGATGTTTTGGAGGCACCACAGATTGCCATAGATATGTTTAGCAAGACGCTGAATAAAAGTTCAAAAATCAAGACCTTCAGAACCAAGAAACTCCGCATTCACCGCTCTCAACCCGGTGTGATTCACTACGACGGCGACCCAGTGATGTCGGGTGCTGACATCGACATCGAGATTGTGGAGAAAGGCATCAAGATTGTGGTCAATCCCTTTGGCAATAAAGACCAGCGTAAACCCAACGTTATTCAGACAGCAGCAGCCGAACTCTTCAATGAAATCAATGAGGTACGCGACGATATTGCCAGACACACCCGGCGGGGAATGGCCCTTACCAAACTCATCCAAAAAAAGATCGAGAAAAATTTGCCCGGCATCTGAGTCCCATTGTCGTAGGCATGCAGCTCACTGCCCCGTGGGTAAAAGTACCAACATACAAACAATGCTTTGGAATCAGCGTATGTAAAAATCTTTAGTTAAGTTAGCATACCACTCACTCCGCCCTCCATCCTGTGCTGTAAGATATTGCTCAGCAGTATACATCTCACCCTTTCGCTGCTTAGAAAAAGCAATCAAACAACGCTTAGGCAACTTGTCTAGCGTTGTCCTTATCATCACTCTTCTCGACACACAAAATCCTGACATATAGGCATCCATGGTAAACTGCTCCAGCAATTCTACGGGAATGATGACACTCAGTTCTCCTTCAGGGTTCAACCACTTTCCCGCAAACGTGAAGATAACCTTATAGGGCAGGCTTTCAGCATGACGTGCCAAGGTGCGAGAGATGTCAGGATTCTTCAAACCATTCAAGAAGAATGGNNACCATGGCATCATAAGGCCGACTGGGCACAAACTCCTGCAGTGGCAAGGCATGAATGCCTATCCGGTTGGCAAAGACTGAAGCGATTACATTCTCAGTGGCCTGACGCGCTGCCTCAAGGTCTATCTCCACACCATCGACATAGGCGTGGGGGTAACGCTGGGCCATCATCAGAGCGATGAGCCCTGTGCCACAGCCAATATCCAATATGCGATGCCCTCCGCGTGCCCAAGCCCCAACCAAAACACCGTCGGTGCCCACTTTCATCGCACAGCGGTCTTGCTGTATCTCGAATTGTTTGAATGTAAACCTGCTGTTCATCGTTTTTTTAACGAAAAATGGGGTTCTTTATTTTATCATGTATCCAAAACCAACATTTTTTATATACCTTATTTATAAGTATCTGCTAGATTTTGATTACCTTTGCAAACTATTATAGAACAACCAAAGCCTCCCAAGGGCATGTTTTAGGATAAAACAATGAACAAGAAACCCAATAATTCTATTCAGATGTTTGCCGATTTTGAAGGCGACATTGAGAATTTGTTCCAAACGGAAGCTCCGGCCGAGGTACCAATCCTCGCAACTCGTAATATGGTTCTCTTTCCAGGTGTGCTGGTACCCATCTTGATTGGACGCAAGGCAAGCATGAACCTGGCCAAACGACTGAGCAAATCATCCACCGACAATATTTGTGCTATCTTTTGCCAAAAGAACTCTGACATCGACACACCGAATGCTGGCGACCTGTATGATGTAGGCGTTTATGCACATCTGGTGCGCATCATCGAGATGCCTACCTCTGATACCGTGACTGCCATATTCCAGTCACAGAGCAAGTGTAAACTTGAGAAAGTAACAGCTTTAAAGCCCTTTTACAAAGGCATTGTATCGCCTTTGGCGGATGTCATGCCCGACAAAAAAGATCGTGAGTTCAACACGCTGGCCGAAGACCTGCGCACCACCACCGAGGAACTGATCAAGAAAAGCGAGGACATCCCTGATGACATGCTCATGACCATCCGAAACTTGAGCAATGATGTCATGCTGACCAATTTTGTGTGTACCAACCTTCCGTTCTCGGTCAAG
>DBQL01000069.1:0-459 GCA_002305235.1 Prevotella sp. UBA1395
TTCTCTTGCGGGGCATCGTGTTCATGACAAAAGTTTACGAGAGAGTTTCTCGAGCATGTCGGTGGTCATGGCCGACAAGTCGTAGGTGGGCCTCCAGTCCCATTCGGTACGTGCGCACCTGTCATCCATTCGGTCGGGCCAACTGTCGGCAATACACTGTTTGAGCGGGTCGATATTGTAGACCATCTCGAACCGTGGGCGGTGTTTTTTGATTTCGGCGTAGATGGTTTCGGGGTTGAAACTCATGGAAGCAATATTGAAAGCATTGCGGTGAATGAGCCGGTCGGGATTGGCTTCCATCAGCATCATGGTGGCTTTGAGCGCGTCGGGCATATAGATCATGTCCATCAGCGTGTCGGCTTTGATGGGACAGGTGAACTGTTGGCCTCTCACGGCGGCATAATAGATGTCCACAGCGTAATCGGTTGTGCCTCCGCCCGGTGGCGTGACGTATGAGAT
>DBQL01000069.1:595-1512 GCA_002305235.1 Prevotella sp. UBA1395
TTCGACTCCGCGACGACAGACAGCAATGCCGCCATGTTGAAGATGGTGTCGATGTGGTAATCCTTGACAATGCGGTCGATCATACGGTCATCCGTGACATCGGCCAAGGCCGAAGGGCCGCCCTCAAGAAGCTCGCCCGCAGGCTCAGCGCCGTGGATATAGCCTGCCACGACATTCGATCCTCCGTAGGACTGCCTCAATTCTCTTGTCAGTTCAGAGCCAATTTGCCCTGTCGAGCCGATCACAAGAATATGTTTCATAATAGTATTTATTAAATTTAATGTTATAGATGGTCGGTTGCAAATTAAAGCATTTTTTTTGAAATGCAAGCTATTGGCATGAATAAAATGTGTATTTCCTCGAAGATTTTTCAAAAAATAACGCTACTTCCGTTGCGTTGTCGGAAATAAAAAATTATTTTTGCTGTATGTAACTTTAACTCTAAATCTTATGTACGGGAAAATCAAGCAACACCTTAGCGATAGTATTGCTGAGCTGAAAGACGCGGGTCTTTACAAGGAGGAGCGAATCATTGAAAGCCCGCAAGGGGCTGCCATTGAGGTGAAAGGTATGGAAGTGCTCAACTTCTGTGCCAACAATTATCTCGGATTGTCCAATCATCCGAGGCTGATAGAGGCCGCCAAGCGCATGATGGAGCATCGCGGCTACGGCATGTCATCGGTCAGATTCATCTGCGGTACACAGGATATCCACAAGGAATTGGAAGCCGCCATCTCCGAATACTTCCATACCGAGGACACCATACTGTATGCCGCATGCTTTGATGCCAACGGCGGACTGTTTGGTGCGTTACTCGGTGAGGACGACGCCATTATTTCGGATGCCCTCAATCACGCGAGCATCATTGACGGAGTGAGGCTCTGCAAGGCCAAAAGATACAGGTATGCCAATGCGAA
>DBQL01000069.1:1550-8606 GCA_002305235.1 Prevotella sp. UBA1395
CCGATGGACAAGATATGTGCCCTTGCCGAGAAATATGACGCGTTGGTGATGGTGGATGAGAGCCATTCGGCCGGAGTGGTGGGGGCCACAGGGCATGGCGTGAGTGAGCTTTGCGACACCTATGATAAGGTAGACATCTACACAGGAACATTGGGTAAGGCTTTCGGTGGGGCGTTGGGAGGCTTCACCACAGGCAAGAAAGAGGTCATAGAGATGCTTCGACAGAGTTCGCGGCCATATCTTTTCTCCAACTCTTTGGCACCTTCGGTCATCGGCGCAAGCCTCGAAGTGTTCAGGATGCTCAAGGAAGACAACAGCCTGCACGACCAATTGGTGGAGAATGTAGAGTATTTCCGCACCCGGATGATGGCCGCGGGCTTTGACATCAAACCCACGCAGAGCGCCATTTGCGCCGTGATGTTATACGATGCTCCGCTGTCACAGCGGTATGCTTCGATGCTTCTCGACGAGGGCATTTATGTCACCGGCTTCTATTATCCGGTAGTGCCCAAGGGCGAAGCACGTATCCGTGTACAGCTGTCGGCTGCCCATACGCGTGAGCAACTCGACCGATGTATCGCGGCATTCGTCAAGATTGGCAAGGAATTGGGGGTGCTCAAATAAGCCGATAAGGCCGCGTCGCAAGGAAGAGGGCATGCGTTTTCAACTATAAGCGCATATCCTTTTTCCGGCAAACAGGCCTCGGAGACCACCTGCCCATATACAGGAGCAGCAGTGAGGCAATAGCCCTACTGCTGCTCTTGTGTATGATGACGGTCGTGTTTGCGGCCTTATGCTTCATCCAAAATTCGTTCAAGCGTGCGCAAGTCCTCCTCCGTCGTCGCCCAACTGGTGACAAACCGGCAAAGGAAATGACTGTCGCCGACGGGTTCCCAGTGGGTGAACTGCACCTGTTTCTCCAACCGAGCCACCTCCTCATTGGGCAAAACCACAAACTGTTGGTTGGTGGGCGAGTCGAGATAAAACTGCCATCCTTTCCTCTTGAACATCGCTTTCATGCGTCCGGCCATCTCAATGGCATGGCGTGCAATCTGCAAATAGAGTCCGTCGGAGAACAGAGCGTCGAACTGAATGCCAATGAGTCGACCCTTGGCCATGAGTGCACCGTGCTGCTTGATGATGGAAAAGAACCGGCGAGGAGCATTTCCTCGCGGAAACACCACGGCCTCGCCACACAGCGCGCCCACCTTTGTGCCACCGATATAGAACGCGTCACAGTGGCGGGCCAACCACGGAAGCGTGATGTCTGCGCCCTCGGCGGCAAGGCCATAGCCCATTCGTGCGCCGTCGACATAGAGTTTCAGGTCGTATTTTTGGCATACTTCGTGAATGGCTTTAAGCTCTACTTGGTGATAGATGGTGCCCAGTTCGCTCGGGTAGGTGATATAGACCATTCCCGGTTGGGCCAGATGTTCGGAGCTCTCGTCATGCACAAACCAGTCCATGTAAGCCTCCAAATCCTCGGCTTTCAGCAGTCCTTGGTGCGAGGGCAGGCTGATGACGCGATGCCCGGTAAACTCTATCGCACCGGCTTCGTGCACGTTGATGTGTCCCGTTTCTGCCGTAATCACCGCCTCGCAATGGGCCAACATGCCGTCGATGACCGTCGCATTGGTCTGCGTTCCACCCGAAAGGAACCATATCTGTGCCTCGGTGGCCTCGCAAGCCTCACGAATCTTGGCCTTGGCACTATCGGTCCACTCGTCGAAACCGTAGGTCAGACTTTGCTTACCGTTGGTCTCCATCAGCTGTTCGAGCACTTGGGGATGTGCCCCATTATTGTAATCGCTTTCGAAAGAAATCATAGTCTACAACGCCTCCAACACCCTTTTCAATACCACCTCAGCCGAGATCTCCCGGTTGGCAGCCTCGGGGATGACGAGGCTGTGGTCGCTCTCGATGACGTCATCGGTGACGATGAGTCCCCGACGCACGGGCAGGCAGTGCATGAAAAAGCCGTTATTTGTCCGGCTCATGTGCTCGGCGTCGATGGTCCAGCCCATATCCTTGGAGAGAATCTTACCGTAGTCGGCCGCGTTGGTCACGCCCGGACAGCTCCAGTTCTTCGCATAGACGAAGTCGGCGCCCTGCAATGCCTTTTTCTGGTCGTATTCCACGCGGGCGTTCCCCACAAACTTCGGGTCGAGTTCGTAGCCTTCGGGGTGTGTGATGACAAAGTCAACATCGGCGGCGTTCATCCACTCGGCAAACGAGTTGGGTACGGCTTGCGGCAGCGCGCGGCAGTGGGGCGCCCATGTGAGCACCACCTTAGGTCTTGGGCTCCGCTTGTTTTCCTCGATGGTGATGAGGTCTGCGAATGCCTGAAGCGGGTGCACGGTGGCCGTTTCCATCGCCACCACCGGTTTGCCGCTGTATTTTACAAATTGGTTGACAATGGTCTCGGCATAGTCGAACTCCCTGTCGGCGAGTCCCGCAAACGACCTTACGGCGATGACATCGCAATAGCTGGCCATCACCGGGATGGCTTCCAGCAAGTGTTCGCTCTTGTCTCCGTCCATGATCACGCCGCGTTCGGTCTCCAACTTCCATGCGCCGGCATTGACATCGAGCACAATGACGTTCATACCGAGGTTGGTTGCCGCCTTCTGCGTAGACAGTCGGGTGCGCAGCGAGTTGTTGAAGAAGATCATCAACAACGTCTTGTTCTTGCCTAACTCCTGAAATGCAAAGCGGTTGGCTTTGACCTCCAAGGCTTCCTTCACCGCTTGGTTCAGGTCGCCGATATCTCCTACATGGAAAAATGTTTTCATTGACTCTAATCTTTTTATGGTTTTCACTATCCTAACTGTCAGCTCCTGATCTGCCCGTGCCCCTCGATGAGCCACTTGTAAGTGGTGATTTCTTCAAGGGCCATCGGTCCGCGGGCACCGAGTTTCTGTGTGCTGATACCTATCTCGGCACCGAGTCCGAACTGCGCGCCATCGGTAAAGCTCGTCGGTGTGTTCACGTAGACACATGCCGCGTCTACCATTTGTTGGAACTTCCGGGCGTGGTTCGTGTTCTCCGTGACAATGCTTTCGCTGTGTCCGCTGCCGTAAGCGTCGATGTGGTCCAGCGCCTCGTCCAAGCTGTCTACCGTCTTCACGCCCATCTGCATGCTCAGCCACTCCGTGTGCCACTCGTCATCGTCGTTCACCGGGGTCAGCAAGTTGTCGGGATAAGCCCCTTTGAGTGCCTCAAAAGCCCTGCTGTCAGCATGGATCAGCACATTTTTTGCGGCCAATGGTCGGCACAGTTCCGGCAGGTCTTGCAGCCGGTCGGCATGGATAATGAGGCAGTCGAGGGCGTTGCACACGCTGCATCGGCGGGTCTTGGCATTGTCTACGATGTCGCGTCCGATGGTGATGTCGCCCGCATTGTCGAAGTAGCAGTGCACCACTCCGGCCCCGGTCTCTATCACCGGGATCTTCGCCGTGTCGCGAACGAAGTCGATCAGTCGCTTGCTGCCTCTGGGAATGCAGAGGTCTATATAGTCCACGGCCCGCAGCATCTCACCGGTTGCCTCGTGGGTGGCGGGCAGCAGGGCCACGATATTCGGGTCGATGCCCAGTTCGCTCAGCACCTCACGGATGAGGTCCACCCCCGCTTGGCAGGAGTCTATGGCATCTTTCCCACATTTCAGGATACAGGCGTTGCCACTTTTCAGGCATAGAGCGAACACGTCGAAGGTCACATTGGGCCGGGCCTCATACACCACACCTATCACGCCGAACGGCACACTCACCCGCCTGAGCGTCATGCCGTTGGGCAGTGTGCTCTCTTTCAGCACGCGGCCCAAGGGCGAAGGCAGGCGGCTCACCTGTCGCATGCCTTGGGCAATCTCGCGTAGCCGGTCTTCGGTGAGCAGCAACCGGTCGTACATCGGGTTGGCGGGATCCATGCGCGAGAGGTCTTTTTCATTGGCCGACAACAGCAATGCGATATTCGAATCCACCGCGTCGGCCACGAGATTCAACAATTTGTTCCGCTCCTCGTCGGTGAGCAGGGCCAGTGACCTGCCCGCCTTTCTCACCTTCTGAAAAATAACTTCTAATGCCATATTATCTTCGTTTGATATTCTTCGTGTTCATGGGGCATGGGCACCATTATTCCATATACATATAGTCGTAGTGGATGAGCGGCCTGAGGTCGTGCTTGCCCATGTTCTCCGCGGCCTCCGTGGCGTCGTAGGCACTGCGTCCCACGGCCACCAAGCAGCCCTTGTCGTCGACGATACTGATGATGTCGCCCTCCTCAAACTCACCCTCGACACGGGTCACGCCCACCAAGAGCAGGCTCACGGCCTTGTCGCCCCGCAGGGCCTCGGCGGCCTTGGCGTTGACATGCACCACGCCCTTGGCGAAGCTCTCGCTGTGTGCTATCCATTTCTTCACGGTGGAGGTGGGGTTGGGATTGGGCTTGAACTCGGTGTGGATAATGTGTTGCGGCTTCGTGGCAAGGTCTACAAGGATGTTGTCTCTCTTGCCGTTGGCGATGATGACCTTAATGCCCTCGTCGGCAACCTTATTGGCAATGTGCGCCTTGGTGATCATGCCGCCCCGCCCGAATCCGCTCTTGGTCTCGAGAATATATTCGCTCAGGTCATGATCGTAGTTCACCTCGGGAATCACCTGTGTGCCGGGCAGCTTGGGGTCGCCGTTGTAAATGCCGTCGACATTGGTCAGGATGATGAGCGTGTCGCAGTCCATCATCGATGCGATGAGCCCCGACAGCTCGTCGTTGTCGGTAAACATCAGCTCCGTGACGCTCACCGTATCGTTCTCGTTCACGATGGGAATGACACCGTTCTCAAGCATCACGGTCATGCACGAGCGCTGGTTGAGATACTCGCCGCGCGTGGCGAAGCTCTCTTTCATGGTCAATACCTGTCCCACATGATAGTTGAACTCCCGGAAGAGGTCGTAGTACAGCCCCATGAGCTTCACTTGTCCGATGGCCGAAAACAGCTGGCGCTGCTCCACGCTATCCAACCTGTGGTTCACTTTCAGTTCGTTTCGTCCGCACGCCATCGACCCCGACGAGACGAGTATTACCTCGTAGCCGTTGCGTTTGAGCCATACGATTTGGTCTACGATGGCCGACATGCGTGTCACGTCCACCTTGCCGTCGTCGCGGGTAAGCACGTTGCTGCCCACCTTCACCACGACGCGCTTGCAGACCTCACGCCGCTTGGTGCGGCTTGTCTTCTCCTTGTTCTTCACGTTCTATCTCCTTACGCCCGCCCTGCCGCCGCGATGGGGCAGGGCTGTCATGCTGTTTTATTGATTATCTGATGTTTTCCGGCTGTCGTTGGCCCTGATTTCCACGCGTCTGATCTTGCCGCTGATGGTCTTGGGCAGTTCTTTGACAAACTCGATGATACGCGGATATTTGTAGGGTGCGGTCTCATGCTTCACGTGGTTTTGCAGCGTCTTGACCAGTTGGTCGCCGGCCTGGCCCTCGTATTCCTTGGCCAACACCACGGTAGCCTTGACCACCATGCCTCGGATGGGGTCGGGCACGCCCGTCACGGCACATTCCACCACGGCGGGATGGGTCATCAGCGCGCTTTCCACCTCGAACGGTCCGATGCGGTATCCCGAGCTTTTGATCACGTCGTCGGCACGTCCCACAAACCAGTAGTATCCGTCTTCGTCGCGCCAAGCGATGTCGCCGGTGTGGTAGATGCCGTCGTGCCACACCTTGTGTGTCAGCTCCTCGTCACGGTAATAGCCCTTGAACAGTCCGATGGGCTTGCCCCCGCGTGTGTCGATACATATCTCACCCTTCTCGCCGTCCTCGCAGTCGGTGCCCTCGGGTCGCAGCAGCCTGATGTGGTATTGTGGCGAAGGCTTGCCCATCGAGCCGGGTTTGGGTGTGATCCACGGGAATGTTCCCAAGGTCATGGTGGTCTCGGTCTGCCCGAATCCCTCCATGATCTTCAGTCCGGTGCGCTCGTAGAACTTGGCGAAGACCGCGGGTTCGAGGGCCTCGCCGGCCGTGGTGCAGTATTGCAGCGACGACAGGTCGTAGCGCGAGAAGTCTTCCTGTATCATGAATCGGTATATCGTCGGTGGGGCGCAGAATGAGGTGACGTGGTATTTCTCCATCGCCCGCATGATCTTTTCGGCCGTGAACTTCTCGTGGTCGTACACAAACACGGTGGCCCCGGCCAGCCACTGACCGTAGAGCTTGCCCCATACGGCCTTGCCCCATCCCGTGTCTGCCACGGTGAGATGTATGCTGTCTTCGTGCAGGTTGTGCCAGTACACACCGGTGGTGAGATGTCCCAAGGCATAGAGGTGGTCGTGGGCCACGGTCTTGGGCTCGCCGCTCGTGCCACTGGTGAAATACATCAGCATGGTGTCTTCGTTGTTATTCACGAACGGCGGACGTTGAAAGGCCGGTGCCTCGGCCCACTCTTTGTGCCAGTCGTGAAACCCTTGCGGCACCTCATGGCCCCTCTGTGCCTCCGAGTTCACCGCGACGAGCGTCTCCACGGTAGGGCTGTCGGGCATGGCCTCGGTGATTTGTGTCGTGACATATTCGTCGTTGCAACAGATGATGGCCTTGATGCTTGCCCGCCGGTTGCGATAGGCAATGTCTCTCGAGGTGAGCATGTGGGTGGCGGGAATGGCGATGGCACCCAGTTTGCACAGGGCCATCATCGACAGCCACCACTGATAGTGTCGCTTGAGGATAAGCATCACCTTGTCGCCGTGCCCGATGCCAAGGCTCTGAAAGTATGCCGCGACGCGGTCGGTCTGCTCTTTGAACTGCCCGAAGGTGGTGACGATCTCCTCGCCGCGCTCGCTGGCCCATATCATGCACACCTTGTCGGGGTTCTCTTGTGCCCAAGCGTCCATCACGTCGTAGGCGAAGTTGAAATGCTCGGGTATCTTATATTGCAGGTTTTGCTTGAACTCCTCCTCCGAAGCAAAGTGGGTCTGCGTCAGAAATTTCTCTATCATTTTCTTGGTTGTTTGCTGTTGTGTCCCGTGTTTAGAATATAATGGCTATCAGGGTGACCGGTTC
>DBQL01000069.1:8613-10491 GCA_002305235.1 Prevotella sp. UBA1395
TCCAGCCGGCCCTTGAGCACCATGTCAAACTCTTGGTTGGCATGCGAGCTTTTGCTGACCGGGGCATCGTCGGGCTTAGGCTCGATGACCACCATGAACGGGTCGGCCTTGCGACCGCGGAACCCTGCGGCGAGACTCTGATACTTGTAAGCCTTGTGCCGCTCCACCATCTGCCCCTTTCCCTTGCGGGTAATGAAGTAGCTGTTCATGCGAGGCTCCTCTCCAAACAGCAGTTCGTCTAAACTGATACCATATTCCTTGGCGATCTTTTGCAGGTTGCTCACGTGGAGATAGCCCGTACCCGTACCTTCTTCCATGTGCAGGTATTCCTCGATGGTGATGCCGCAGAGCTGCGCCATTTTCCCGGCGGGAATGTCGAGCACCTCGCGGAGACCTTTCAGGCGACAGCCAATCTGCTTGATTGCTTCTTCTTCCATAATCTGATGTTTTTAATACGGGCCAAAGTTACAAATAAATCATGAGAACACAAAAATTATCCCGGCTATTGCGGGAGGTGTTTCGGGGAGTGGGAGCGGGGCTTGGTTTTGTATGAAAAAATGACAGAAAACAGGTGCTTCATGACGAGACTAATGAGCGTCGGCGCAGGTCTCGCGAGACGGGAAAACGGCGGTCGCGGGGCAGCCGGAAGTCTGTCGGCGCGCGTCGGCTATCGTTTCGTGAGGCGAAAACATAGTCATCGCGACGCGAAAAGATGCTTCTCGCCGTGCGAATAGATAGTTGTTCTCGCGCGAAAAAGGCTTTTTCGTGTGGGTTTCGCAAAACTTCCGGTCGTCAGATTCCTGTTATATGTGTGTAAATGATGTATTTTCAAGACGTTGTGGAAAACCCGCATTTTGAGCGTGTAGGCCTCCGATGGGTGGCGTGATGGATTTCACGCCACTCTCACGCGATGTTTTGTCTTGATTTTTCGGCCATCATTTCTATGGCCTCATCATTTGCGCAGCGGGGTGATGATGCCCTCGATGACAGCATTCGAGAATCCGTTTTTCTCCATAGCGTTCAGGCCTTTGATGGTCATGCCGCCCGGGGTGGTCACCTTGTCGATCTCGGCCTCGGGATGTCCGCCGTGGGCCTGCAACAGTTTTACCGCGCCGTTCATGGTCTGCACGATGATGTTCTTGGCATCGTCGGCGCGGAACCCGAGTTGCACGCCGGCCTCGGTGGCTGCCCGCATGAACCGCATGACGTAGGCAATGCCGCAGCCCGCCATTGCCGTTCCGGCGAACAGCAGACTCTCGTCGGTGACCATTGTCTCGCCGAGGTCGTCAAAGATGGCTTTCACCTTGTCGATATGCGGCGCGCCCTTGGCGTTGGGGGCGATGAAAGTCATGGATGCCTTTTCCTCGATGCCGATGTTGGGTATGGCTTGGAAAATCTCGGGCACCGTGCCGTCTTTCTCCAACCATTGCTCTAACCGGTCGATGGTGATCGATGCCGCCATGTTGATAATGGTCTGCCTGTCGTAGTCAAGCTCGTCTTTAAGCTCTTCGATCACGGTCTGAACCACGCCGGGTTTCACCACGATGGCCACAAAGTCGGCGTCTTGAACGGCCACCTTGTTGTCGGTAGTGACGCTGGCACCCATCTGCGCGAACTTGGCGAGCTTGCCCTCATGAGGGTTGGCCACGGTGACATCGCTGTTAGTAAACAAGTTGCTTTTGAGCAGGCCGGCGGCAAATGCGCCACCCATCTCGCCTGCGCCAATCACTGAAATCTTCATCATTGTATGGTTGGGAATTAGGGTTTGGGGTTTGTGTTGCGAATCGGTGGGGTGTGCCGGCATCGCGGAGGCTGCCATCGCGCGGGGCGGAAACGGGTCAACCCCCAAGCGCCGGCGTTGCGTGCCCGTCTGTCGGG
>DBQL01000069.1:10555-18163 GCA_002305235.1 Prevotella sp. UBA1395
AGCGGAGGCAGTATGCGCAGGATGTTGGTCGAGGCGCATCCGGTGAAGACATGCTGCTCGTGGATGAGGTTACTGCGCAGCTCTTTGTGCGGAATGTCGAGCACCACGCCGATCATCAGGCCGCGGCCACGCACTTCGGTGATATGGGGTTGGGTCTTCTGCAGCTCGCGAAGCTGCTCGATGAGGTATTCGCCCACCTGATGCGCATTGTCTACCAAGTGCTCGTTCTCGTACACGTCGAGCACGGCCAAGGCGGCGGCGCAGCCGAGATGGTTGCCTCCGAAGGTGGTGCCCAGCTGCCCGTAGACTGGTTTGAAGTGGGGAGAGATGAGCAGTCCGCCCACGGGATAGCCGTTGGCAATGCCCTTGGCCACGGTGATGAGGTCGGGCTTGATGCCCAGCCATTGGTGGGCAAAGAACTTTCCGCTGCGCCCGTAGCCACACTGTATCTCGTCAGTGATGAGTATCGTGCCGTATTTCTTGCAGGCGGCGGCAAGCCCTTGGGCAAACTCGGGGGTGGCCATCACGCATCCGCCGATGCCTTGGATACACTCCAAGATCACGGCGCAAACGTCACCCTTGGACAGTTCGCGCTCCCACGCCTCAAGGTCGTTCATCGGCAGGAAGGTGACATGGCCGTTGGCATTGATGGGTGCCACGATCTTGGGGTTGCCGGTGACCTCGACAGCCAGCGATGTGCGGCCGTGGAAGGCATGGTCGGCTGACAGCACACGGGTGCGACCATTGGTGAACGATGCCAGCTTGAGGGCGTTCTCGTTGGCCTCGGCACCGCTGTTGATCATGAAAAACCGGTAATCCTCATAGCCGCTCACGCGTCCCAGCTGCTCGGCCAACTGCTGTTGCAGGGTGTTGATGACACTGTTGGAATAGAATCCCAAGCTGTTGAGCTGGCGGGTAACCATCTCCACATAGTGAGGGTGGCAATGGCCGATGCTGATGACCGCATGGCCGCCGTAGAGGTCGAGGTATTCCTGCCCCTTGTCGTCCCATACCCTTGTACCTTTGCCTTTGACAACATTGATGTCAAACAGGGGATAAACGTCGAATAGTTTCATGATGTAAGAGCCCCCCCCTTAGCCCCTTCCGGCGGGAAGGGGAGTGCCATGCGGGAGGCAGTGGCACTGAAGTGTGGCAGCCTCGCCTCTCAACGCCATGCCCAAGAATGTGGAATGGCGGGTGCGAGGCTGTTGTTTTTGGTGTTGCGTGTGTCTCTGCCGTCGGAGGGCAGATGTGCGGTTCAGAACGCGCTGGCCTTGAGACGAAGTCCCGTGGTCTCGTCCAAGCCGAACATGATGTTCATGTTTTGTACGGCTTGCCCCACCGCTCCCTTGAGCAAGTTGTCGATGCACGAGGTGATGAGCAGCTTGCTGCCAAACTTATCGCAGTGTATGAGTGCCTTGTTGGTGTTGACCACCTGCTTCATGTCGGGAGCCTTGTCCACGTAATGGGTGAAGGCGGCATCCTTGTAGAAGTCTTTATAGGCCGCCACAATGGCCTCCAAGTCCATGTCGGTGCGCACCACCTGTGTGGCGAAAATGCCCCGGGCGAAGTCGCCGCGATAGGGAATGAAGTCGATTTCGGCGTTCAGACTGCCCTGTACCTGCTCCAAGCTCTGCCTGATCTCGGGCACATGCTGGTGGGAGAAAGCCTTGTAGATGCTCATGTTGTTGTTGCGCCACGAGAAATGGGTGGTGGCACCCGGCTTCACGCCGGCCCCCGTGCTGCCCGTAATGGCGTTCACGCTGACGTCGTGTTGCAGCAGATGCAGGTGGGCGGCGGGCAGCAAGCCCAACTGTATGCACGTGGCAAAGCATCCGGGATTGGCCACATAGCGGGCTTGGGCGATGGCGTCTTTGTTGATTTCGGGGAGTCCGTAGACCGCATGGACGATAGGCTCGTCTGTGGGAGAGACGGGGGTGCGCTTGAGACGGAAGTCTTGCGCGAGGTCGATGACCTTGAGATGGGCGGGCAGGGGATGCTCCTTGAGAAAGGCTTCGCTCTTGCCGTGGCCGAAACAGAAATAGACCACGTCGACCTCGTCGAACGGCATCTCCGAGGTAAAGCGCAGGTCGGTATCGCCGTACAGGCCCTCATGCACGTCGGTGATGAGGTTGCCGGCATTGCTCTCGCTGTTGATAAACCGGATGTCTGCCTCCGGATGGTTCAGCAACAGCCTGATCAGTTCGCCGGCGGTATATCCGGCGCCTCCAAGTATTCCTATTTTAATCATAATCGTTTTATGAATGTCATCCCGTCTCCCGCGGTGTGCAAGGCCGGCGGAAACATGGCGGGCGGCTGCCCGCTACTGTCCGGCGGTGTGGTGTGTGAGCCGGGGAGAAAGTCGTCACAAGGCCTGTCTGCCCTGACTGTGACGCGGGATGGGGTGTGGCGTGGGGTATCAAGCCATGCCGACGGCTGCCCGAGGGGGCTGGCACGGCGGACTTACTGCTTGGGAATCACTAACCAAAGGATGAGATAGATGATCACTCCGCTGAAAGCCGTACATACCGTGAGCAACGCGTAGACCACGCGAAGCACCGTGGGGTCGATGTCGAGATAGTCGGCAATGCCGCCCAACACACCTGAGATAACACTGTTGTTAGAACGAACTAACTTCTTTCCGTTTGCCATAGTCTGATGGTTTTGTCCCTATACCGCAGCCCGTTGGGGGGCGTTGCGGATGGTGGGATGTTGATGTTTTGATTGACTTGTCTCTGCAAGGATAGACGGGCGGCGGGACGCGAAAGTTGCGATTACTATCTAATTTTGTTTGACTTTCGATGCTCCGATGGCACGGCAGGCGGTATTTCTCGGCCGGCGGCCGGTGCTTTGGCGGAGTGGGGCGATGGCTATCGCTGCTCGTCGGGGTGCATTCCGTAGAACACGCGCAATGGCGTAGACTGCAGTTTGATGAAGCCCTTGGCATCCTCGGCGGTCCAACCATGTTGCATCTCGCCGTATTCGCCGAGCTTGGACTTGGTGAGATCGTCGTCGGAGTCGACACCAACCGTTTGGAAACTGTATGGCCGCAGCTTGAGGATGGCCGTGCCGTTGACGTGGCGTTGCGAGCTTTGGAGGAATGCTTCCATGTCGGGCATGACCGGTTCGAGATACTGACTCTCGTGCAAGAACATGCCATACCAGTTGGCCACTTGGTCTTTCCAATACTGCTGCCACTTCGAGAGGGTCGATTTCTCTAACAGTCGGTGTGCCTCGATGATGAGCATGGGGGCCGCGGCCTCGAAGCCTACGCGACCCTTGATGCCGATGATGGTGTCGCCCACGTTGCAATCGCGGCCGATGGCATAGCTCGCGCCTATCTCCTCGATCTTCTGGATGGCCTTGATCTTGTCGTCAAACGCTTCGCCGTTCACCGCCACGATCTCGCCTTCCTTGAACTCTATGCGCAGTTCGGCCTCCTCGTCTTTGGCGGTCACATGCTTGAGATAGGCCGACTCGGGAAGTCCTTGGGTGGGATCGAGCAACTCACCGCCACAGATGCTCGTGCCCCATATACCTACATTATAACTGTATTTCAGCTTGGTGAAGTCGGCCGTGAAACCGTTTTGGTTCAGGTAGTCAACCTCCTCCTGCCGTGACAGGGCGTGGTCGCGGGTCAAGGTGATGATTTCCACGCCGGGAGCCATCACGAGGAAGGTCATGTCGAAACGGATTTGGTCGTTGCCCGCGCCCGTCGAGCCGTGGGCAATGGCATCGGCACCGATCTCGTTGGCGTAGCGGGCGATGGCGATGGCTTGGAAGATGCGCTCCGAAGAAACTGATATAGGATAGCAGTTGTTGCGAAGCACGTTGCCGAAAATCATGTATTTCAGGCTCTTGGCATAGTATTCCTGTGTCACGTCGAGAGTCACATATTTCACCGCGCCCAGCTTGTAGGCGTTCTCTTCATTGGTCTTCAGCTGTTCGTCGCTGAAGCCTCCCGTGTTCGCACAGGCCGCATAGACGTCCCAACCGTCCTTTGCGAGCTTCATCACTGTGTATGAGGTGTCCAATCCGCCGCTAAAAGCGACCACTACTTTTTTATTCATAAGACTTAAACCTTTAGGCTCATTCTGATCATTTCCCTTGTTGGAGGGATGCCGGTTGCGGGCGATTACTGCCGGACGGCGCTATGGATGATGGTTTGAACCGTTAATGACTATATGTAAAACCGTTAATGACTATATATAATATGTATGCTGATGCCTGACCTTTTCGTTTCCGCTCTGCTCGCCTTTCGCCAAGGATGGCATGAGAATCGGCCTGCCGATGGGGCGAGAACGTGGCTTGAAGGCTACGCTATGCTGTGGGATTGACTTCCTTACCGTCTATCTTTTGCAATCGCTCGATCACGTCGGCGGGCAGCTTGGCGGGCAGATGGTCTTCGGGATCGAAGAGCATGGCCGTGCAAATGCAGAACTTGCGGTTGGTGCGATGCAGGATATCCTTGTTCACGCAACCCTCACATCCGCGCCAAAAGGCTTCGTCATCGGTCAGCTCACTGAAAGTCACCGGGTGATAACCCAACTGCGTGTTCATCGTCATCACGGCCGAACCGCTCGTGAGCGAGAATATCTTGGCGTGTGGCCAACGTACCCGGGCCAGCGTGAACGTAAGGTTCTTGATGCGCCTGGCCAATCCCATGCCCCGGAAATCGGGATGTACGATCAGTCCCGAAGTGGTGACATACTGCTTGTTACCCCATGTTTCGATATAGCTGAATCCGGCAAATTTGTCGCCTTGCAGCGCTATGACCGCTTTGGCTTCCCTCATCTTCGTGGCGACATATTCAGGCGATCGCTTGGCTATGCCGGTGCCTCGTACCTGCGCCGCCTCTTCTATTGTTTTAAGAATGGTGTCGACATACTTGATGTGTGTCTCGTCGGCCACCATGACCTTAACTTCTTCCATTGACTTTTTTCTATATTTCTATGATCTCATTTAATCCTTGGATGACGGCATCGCGGTCCACACCCTCCTTGAGAACGATAAAGATGGTGTCGTCGCCGGCTATGGTGCCCAGTATCTCCGGCACGTTATTGTTGTCCAAGTTGTAGGCTATCGAACTGGCGTACCCCGGTCTTGTGCGGATCACTCCGATGTTTCCCGAGAAGTTGATCGACAGGAACCCGGGGGTTTGCATCATCTCTGTGGCCGACATGGGCTTCCTGACGCGCTTATACATCGTCTCGTTGGGCAACACATAGACATATTGGCCGTTCATACTGGCGGCCTTGGCCACCTTCAGCTGCTTGAAGTCGCGGCTCAATGTGGCCTGCGTCAGCGTGAAACCCTCGCGCTTCAGTTCGGCCAACACGTCTTCCTGACTACCCAGTTCTTTGCTGGATATAATCATTTTGATGGCCTCCAGTCTTCGGTCTTTGATTTTCATGATTTGAATTTTTATTCTGATTTACGGTGCAAAATTAATTATTTATTCTCTATATTCCAAATATTATTGCATAAATTTGGTAAAAACTGTGTATGATTTGATATTTATNNTATCTGTCCGGCGAAGCATATCATACCGTTTGATGAGGCGTATGTTTTCGGATGGCAGGGAAGATAAAGGGAAACCTCTGTCAGTAACATTTGAGCAGAAACGATGACTGGACTTTGCGGACGACCGGAACAGACTGATCGCCCAAACAAGTGTTGCCGGCAGTTTTGATTGGCATCGCAGATTATCCTGACAGGCTGTTTCGACGAATTGTGTGTGGATTGATGGGATAAGCGCGGATAAGTGTCAGGGACGGGCTGTGGGTGCGGAGAGAATGTGTTTTCAGGTGATTTCCGGGATAATGAGGTGACAAAGAAAGACCCCTCTGTCGTGTGGCGCAGCCGCACGGCAGAGGGGTTTGAAATGAAAAGCAAGGTCAGAACAAAGGCTTCAGCCTGTCATTGATGACCCATAAAAGGCCGGTCCGTATGTCTTACCCCCACTATCTTATATGAAAGGCATGTTCGAGCTAATCTCCATAGCCTGTCATGGGGTATCCGGCGTGTGCTTGGGTCAGTCCCATTCGCCCACATTCTCCCACAAGCTGTTGCTCTTGGACAGCGACGAACCGCCGCTGATGGACTGGATGCCGCCCGTAGGATCGTTGTAATGTGTCGATGAACTGTTTGTAGATGACTCTTTACCCACATTGCTGTATCTGCTCGTGGTTTGCATGACCAATTCTGTGTGCAAGACAATGATCTCACATGCGGGCTGTGTGTATATCGTTTTCATGAGTGTTGTCATTTTTTTATTTCTTGATGTATTTCTTACCATTGATGATATAAATGCCTGCGGGCAGGTCTTGGAGGCTGTCTTGACCTTGGCGCACCAGTTGTCCGTTGAGGTTGAAAACATTCTCTTCGGCTGACTTGACACCGGGCGAAGTAGCAGGAAGCTCAACGGAGGTGGTAAAGCCTTCTGTATCTTTGCCGAAGAAAGAGCTTACTTTGGCCCCCGAGGAGAAGATGAACGTGTCGTCCTTGCCGGCATACGACTGCAGCTGGGTATTGCCCTTGAACACCTGCACGGTAGAGGTGTTGTGGTTCCATTGGCCGTTGTCGCCCACCTGATAGAAGAACACGTGCTTGCTGCCTTGTGCGCCGAGGAAGTAAGAGTACGTAGGCATAGTGATGGGTTGCCCCACGCCATTATTGACTTGCGGGTCTACCGCGGCGAGGTATGTTCCCACAAACCGATAGGTATAGGTGTCGGTCTCCGTGACGGCTCCCTCATTTGTAGCAGTGACGATGGTGGGAATCGGACTGCCCTCCTCTATTTGGTAACGGTTAAACACAATGTTTGTGCCCGGTGCCACGGTGGGGAAAATCATGTATGATTCGTGTGCCGTGATCACAGTGTCGTTGTCAGAGGTGGCGGCGGCATACAGGTCGTTTTGGAATTTCAGTGTGATGTGATGCTGCTCCTTGTTTCTCGTTACCGCGTCCAATCTGCAAATCTCGGTATTTTCGCCGAATACCGTTCTCACCTGAGCCTTGGTCATATTGAAAGGCACACAGAGCGTCCACCACTGTTGGCCTTTGTCGCCAAATGTCCAGTTTTCCGTGTCGGTGAAGTACACGTTCGATATGGCGATCGTGAATTTGTGAAGGCCCTCATATTTGGCTGCGTCATAGGTTGTTGTGCCATTCCACAATGTGCCGTTGTCGGCGGTGTTATACGCCTTTTCGTATGAGACCTGTCCCGGCCAAACCATGTATGTACCGTAGTACATGTCGTAGAAAGCCTGATATTTGGAAGAATTGTCTTGTTCTACGATATATTCCCTTGTGATGTCCGTGTATTTGGCGCGCTGCTCGTTGGTGAGGTCTGTGCGTAGGTGGAGTACGCCGAAAGAGTTGGCACCGTTGATAAAGTTGCGTCGTTCGGCAAGTCCCGCGCCGGTATTGCCGTATGGAAAGTCTGTGGAAGTTTCCTGAAATCCGCTGTTGCCGTGGTAGGTACCGTCATCAAACGCGTTTTGTCCAACGGTGGGTGCCTCTTTGCCGAGGAAGTAAACGTCCAATAATTTGGTGTTATAGAATACTTGGTCGCCCAAGGTTTTGAATCCTGCAGGGAAGATGATG